>CAXCBS010000038.1:0-10219 GCA_963980845.1 uncultured Candidatus Peregrinibacteria bacterium
TCCCATAATTTGAATGTTTCTTTTTCTGAGGCCGAAGAAATTAAATTAGCCTACGCTGGTAATCGGTTAGAAAAACAATCTCATAAAATTGTGAACAAAGCTCTTCGCTCCGACTGTGATGTTTGGCTTACGGGAATGAGTTTAACTCTGGGAGAATTTGCGGATTTAGATGTTTTCCCTTCTAAAATTTTGCTTGTGGGCGGAGGTTCGCATTTACCAGAAATTAAAACTATTTTAAGTGAAGAAAACTGGTGGAAAAACCTTCCCTTCCCCAAAAAACCAACGATTCGATTTGTTCATCCCCAAGATTTGCCAACTATAAAAGACGAAACTAATTTACTGCATGATCCGCAGGATATTACGCCAATGGCCTTGGCCCACCTGGGGCTGGAGCTGGCTGGCGAAGAGCAAGTACTTATGAAGTTGCTGCGAAAAGTGGTAAGATTAATGCAAGTTTAACCTCCCTTATAATGGACAGAAATGTTCGTCAAATATCGAAGCGCAAAGTTCTTTATATAGATCTGGACGAAGAAATTACTTCTGTTTTTGAGCGAATTGAACGCCTAAATTATGATGATGTTTATCTAGTTATTCCGGAAAGAGCTGCTCTTTTTCAGAGCGTGGTTAATCTAAGTATTTTAAAAAAGAAAGTAGAAGAAATTGGAAAAGGCTTATCAATAATTACTAAAGACCCAATTGGAATGCGCCTGGCACACAAGGCGGAAATCCCGGTTTTCGATCAACTCTCAGCACCAGAAAAACCTGAGAAAGAGGAAGAAGAAGAATTTGAAGAAGACAATTTGTTTAATACTCAACCGATCTCAGCGGTTAGCAATGAGGTCGAAGAAGAACGTCCTGAACGTCTGACTAAGAAAAAAATCTCGATTTTTGATATTGTGCGTGAGAAAAAAGGAAAAACTAGCCTGTCACTAACCCGAGTTAAGCACTTTTTAGAAAAACGAAAAGAGGCAGAAATGTTTAGAGAACCATCTAAATTTGCCATGGGCGCTCCAAGTCGAAAAAGTATGGGAGCCCTGGTGGTGGCGAGCCTCGTGATACTGCTACTTATTAGTTATGTGGCGCTGCCGGGAGCGACGGTAACTGTGACTCCAGAGTTTAATGTAATTGAACAAAGCGTGAATATTACTTTTGCTAATGCCTCGGTTTATGGGACTGATCCCTCGATTGGATCAAGCCATACCATTGCCTACTACCCGATTGATATGACGATTGAAAACTCGTTGACTTATACTTCGACTGGGCAGATTTTTGGGGGCACAAATGCGGGTGGATATGTAACTTTTTTTAATGAACGAGAGACTTCGTGGCCACTTGTAGCTCTGACTCGTATCCAAAATGAGGATGGAATCGTTTTTCGAATTCAAGAATCAGTAACTATACCTTCTGGGGGAACAGATGGCCCGGGAACAGCGCAAGCTTATGTAGTGGCAGATGAACAAGATGCTTATGGCCGAGTATCCGGAGAGAGGGCTAATATTGAGCCTAATTCTTTTGTGTTGCCAGGGCTTAGAGAAGCTAGCCAAAAAGATCTTTATGCCCGTAGTGACGCCCCAATGACTGGTGGAACTACTTCTGTTACGCTTAAGGTTTCGCAAGAGGACTTGAATGCCTCTGAGGCCTTGCTGGCGGCTACGCTGGAAAATTCTGTAGAAGATGAACTAGAAGCTGAGGTAACACGCCGCAACACATTAAATGAGACTAATTTAGACTTACTAACTGGCTGGAGTGCTTTTGAAATTGATGATCCTTATGTGGCCACACCTACTCACCTACTAGAGGCATTGCAGGATGAATTTGAAGTAACTGGTTCGATTGAGGCTGATGGAATTGCTTTTGATCACGATGAATTTGTACGAATACTGGAAAAAGCTCTTAATGAGCGAAAAAGTCCAGATAAACAATTAATTAAAATTGATCAAGATTCGATCTCGTATGAAATTGTGGAAAAATTCGAGTCTCCTGGGCAGGTTAAAATCACGGCTACTATTAAGGGAATTGAAGCTTATGATATTAATCCCGAGACTGAAAGTGGAGCTAAATTAGTTAAGAAAATCAAAGAGCACATTGCCGGCAAACAGATCAAGGAAGCCGAGGATTATGTTCAGAATTTGTCTGAGATTAATAAGGTGAAAATTTCTAGCTGGCCCATGTGGGCGCCGACTATCCCGACAGTACTTGAAAACATCGAAGTAAAAGTTGATGAGGAGTGGCTGGAGTCTTTTAGAGATTGACATTAAATCTCAGTGTTTTATAATGCAGCCCAACCCCAAATAAAAATACTTAGCTTTTTCAAAAAATGTCACCACTATCTCCTACGGCCACCCCGCCCGACGAGTTAGATAAAAGAATGTCTCTTAAGGATTTAAAGCAGGCTATTTCCGAGGCACGTTTACAGGCCACCGAATTACAAGGCCAATCACAAAAAGCCAATCAAAGAGCTGCTCGCTTAACTAAAAGACTCGAAGAAAAGGTCCTGGCAGAAACGCAGCCAACTATCGATGAATTTTTTCCACAAAAAGAAGGATTACGTGTTGATTACCTAAATGGCAAAGTTTTGGTCGGTTTTTTGAATAAAGAAAATGTTGAAAATCCAGAATCTCTAGGCCCAGATTCTCGAGGTTTTCGCCTACAAAGAAGAAGTATTACTCCTTTTTTCGTGCAATATGAGGTTGTTTTCCCAGAAGACAGTGAAGCTGCCGAGGCAACAACGCCTCTCGCTTTAACTGGAGCCGACGTTCAAGCAAAATTGGATTTAGAAGGAACACGAATTGCGGCTCTCCGACGAGCCCTAGGGGAAAGAGAAGCCACCTTACATGAGGTCCTTGGGCGAATGGCCAAAATTAAAAAACAGGTGGCAATAGACCAAGTTACCAAATTGCTAAGTATGGACGGAATGGCTCCAGGCTTTGAAGCCCCTCTTATTATGGTGGGAGAATCTACACAATTAATCACAGGAGAGAATGTGTCTTTTTATTTTAGAGCTCAAGCAGGAGTTACTTATCCAGAAGGACTACAAACCATGATGGACGGAACAAAAGTTTTTATATGCCCACCAAACGATAAAAACCTAATTATAGTTTATGTAAGAGACATACCCCCCGAGACTATTGCCTCGGCCCAAATATATCCTGAATCTTAAAAAATAATTTTGTATGATTTCGCAGTTGACTCCTACCCCGACAGGGCTGCAACTCCATCACCTAACTGGTGCTGAATTAACTGAGCGTCTTAAAATAACGCGTTTTACCACTGAAAGGACGGAAGATGAAGCGGCTGAACTAGCTGCCGCGCGTAATGATCTTGGTATGGCGCTAGCAGAACGAGCGGCACACGAAGTTTTTGGAGAAGAAAAAATTCATAAAATTGAACAAGTCCAAGATTATTATTTAGTGATTTTAAAAGATGACGCTGAGCCGATTGGAGATACTGATTTAGGTGATTTTAGCCCAGAACAAATAGATTCTATTTTTCGGCTTCATTTAAATGGCGAAATTTTTCAAAACATGACGCTAGCTGAAGCTACAGGACAAGCCATGACTGGAGATGACTTGCAACGATTGGCTCAACAAGAGCAAGGAAGCCTAGAATTACTAAACATGCGCCGAGATGCTAGTAGAGACCGTTTAGAAGGATTTAAGTCCCGACTAAGAGCCGTCGAAACCCAAGCTGCAACTCGTGCTTTGCTAGATGTTTTAGACATGCCAATTGAAATAATTGGGCAGCGAGATAATTCAGGGCCCGTGTGTTTGCTAATTGCAGGAGACGAGGTGCTAGAAGCCGCACTAGTTGGCACCTATCAAGCTGAAAATGGGACTGTAATCTACGTAAGGCCTAGCTCCGATGGCTATATTGAGTTTATAACGCAACTTCCTGACCGATTAGTTCGCACGTCCAAATTTGATTCAGGCATTCCCCCACTACCAGTTATTGCCCATCCCCACCACAGAGGAGTCCAACTCCCAGATGGTATAAATGGTCCTATTTAAAATTTAAAATTAATTATTATGGTTCCTCATTTATCTACTGCTCCGACAGAACTGCCACTTTCTCATTTAACAGGAGACGAACTTAACGTACGAGCTAAGGAGGCCTCCACAAAAGCTCAAGACGCAGAAGCAGAACTTAACGCTCTAACATCTGCACGTGTAGCGCTTGGTAAGGCCTTAGCACGCAAAGCGGCACACGAGGTTTTTGGAGAAGATGTTCAAATTTCTACTATTATAGTGGTAAAAGGAGACCCACTAAAATTAAATGTAATGGTTCCAGTTGAAACGCCTAGAACTGGGCAAACAAACTTGGCAACTGTAACTCCTATAGAACCCACTAATAATCAACAAAAGGCTGCTTATACTTTTGATTTAAATGAAGCCGCTTTTCGCAAAACAAGTTTGGATGATATGACAAATAGGGGTCCGCTTACAGGAGGTGAACTTAAAGAAATGGCTGCAGTTGAAAAGGCACGAGAACAGCAATTAGACAGAGAACGCTCGATAAGATCCGGCCGTTTAGTTAATTTTCAAACCAAAATCAGACAAATCGAGGCACAAATCGCGATTGGTTTTATTCAAGATGAGCTCGAACTAGATGAGCCCTTAGAAGTTATTGGCTGTTCTCATTTTGGAGCACCCTTAGTCTTGGTTGTTAAAGGGGCAACAATGGATCAGCTAGAAAGTCTACTCCCCGCAGAAAAAGAGGAGGAGGAAGAAGAATCTGATCCGGCCCCTATATTTGCAATAACTCAAACTGAGAATGGCTTAATCGAAATAGAGGTTGAACTCCCAGACAGTTTGGTCAAAACAGCGACGGTTGATTCTAGCGCCCCAGAAATCATGACCGTCCAAACAGGACCTCGCATTTCTTTGGAGCCTAATGTGGAGGTTGCCGAATCAAGCCCAGCAACAATCCAAGCTCAATATGAAGCTGCCACGACACGAGCATTGGATTTAGAAAGAGCCTTAAGTGCTCAAAAACTTCGTATTCTAGAATGTAGCGTTGTGCGCAGTGAGTTAATTGCGGAGGCTGCAACACAAAAACTAACTGAATATTTTCAAGAAATAATCCCAGGTTTTACCGGGCCTTTAGAAATGCTGCACTGTAGAGAATACCAAGGGGATGATTTATTTGAACACCTAGATGCGACTATTAGGATGCCAGAAGGACTTGAGTCCTTAGAAAAAGATCTAGCTCTTGAATTGAATATTGAAGGCATAGGTGATTTTAGAATTATGTTTTTTCACTTGGATGCCGAGAACAAAACTTTATTTATGGGAATTGTAGAAAGAGATCTGGCAGAATTATTAAATGAAGCTGACGATTTCTAGCCCCCCTTCTCTGAGCCCCAGTTTTCTGGTAAGTTACTCATGAAAAAGTAACTACTATTTACATGCTCTACTCAACCCTGTTTGGGAAAACAATTAAAAACGTTGATCAAAACGTTAAACTGATAAGTCACCGGCTGCTATTACAGGCCGGTTTTATTCGTGAATCGGTGGCTGGGCGATATTTTTTCTTGCCGCTGGGAATGCGAGTCCGCGACAAAGTTGTGGCCGCGATCGAAGACGAAATGGATAAAACCGGTGCGCAAAAAATGATTACTCCGGTACTTCATCCACTTGAACTGTGGGAGGAGACTAATCGAACCTCTAGTGTGGGGTTTGAGTTAATGACCATTACAGATCAGAGAGGCGGTAAGTTTGCTCTAGGTGGCACAGCCGAGGAAATGATGGTGGATGTGGTGCGTAAATTCAATATTAGTTACAAGGATTTGCCATTTAGTATTTATCAATTTTCGCAAAAATTTAGAGATGAAAAAAGAGCACGTGGCGGACTCCTGCGTGTGCGTGAGTTTTTAATGAAAGACGCTTACTCTTTCCATTCAGATGAGGAGGATTTCAAAAAAGAGTATGAAACAATGTGGCAAACTTATTCCACGATTTTTGATCGAGTAGGGCTAAAAACTGTGACGATTGAATCTGATAACGGCTATATTGGCGGTGAATATTGTCATGAGTTTGTAGTGAATTCAGAGATTGGTGAAAGTCGATTCCTCCAGACTGAAGATGGCAGTTATGCAGCGCACGAAGAAGTGGCGATATTTAAGCGTGAAGAAATGAATCCGGACGAGGAAGTTCTTGACTTGGAGGTCAAAGATGCCCCGCGTGGACCAACTATTGATGACGGTGTAAAACTGTATGACCAGCCAGCCTGGCGACAGATTAAAACCGTGGTTTTTGTCACTGACCAGGATGAAACTGTGTTGGCTTCGCTCCGCGGTGATCTTGATGTTAATGAGATAAAGCTTAAAAAAGTTTTAGGTTGTTATGAACTCCGACCGGCAACTGACAAAGCTATCAAAGAGCTTGGTAGTTGTGTGGGTTTTGTGTCCCCTCTTAAGTTAAAACTACGCAAAATTGGTGATATTTCGCTCCAAACAGTGAAGAATTTTTACACGGGAGCCGATGAACACCACAAGGATACTCTTAATGTAAATTATGGCCGTGATTTTGAATGTGATGTATTGGCTGATATTGCGCTGCCACCAGAAGGCTGCGTAACCTCCGATGGTAAAAAATTAGTGGAAGGTCGTGGAATTGAAGTTGGGAATATTTTTCAACTAGGAACGCATTATTCAACCAAGATGGATCGTGCGGTTTTCACCAATAACGAAGGAAAAACAGAGCCTTTCTACATGGGTTGTTATGGAATTGGTGTGGGTCGAACCATGGGCACGATTGTCGAGGAGCACCATGATGACAAAGGCATTATTTGGCCCAAGAGTGTAACTCCTTTTCATGTTCATATGACGCAACTTGGGAATGATGAGGCGGCCGCAGAAAAGGCCCGCGAGGTGTACGAAAAGCTTATGACGGCCGGGTTCGAAGTGCTGTTTGATGATCGCGATGCGCGCGCCGGCGAAAAACTTAATAATGCCGATTTGATTGGTATTCCGGTGCGGATAGTAGTGAGCAATCGATCTCTAGAAAATGGTGGATTTGAATGGAAAATTAGGTCTGAAGAGGAAAGTAGAATTGTTTCCGAGGATGACTTAATCTCAGAATTAACTAAGTTCTATGAAACCTAAAATTAGAATCCTCCCGCTTATGCTGGTGGCCGGGCTTGTGATGTCTCCGGCTATGCTTTTGGCGTCTGATTATGATCCGACGGCCTCTTTTACTTCGAGCCCAAGTAGTGGTTCAACAGAAACAAATTTTAGTTTTGATGCTTCTAGTTCCGTGGATCAGCGTGGATTTTCTAATTACTTAGATTATCGCTGGAATTATGACTATGGCGACACAGATTTTACAGATTGGAGTTCGTCACCGTATGGCAATTTTGAATATGATTCCACTGGAGAAAAAACTGTGGCTCTGGAGGTACGCGATGATGATGGTTTTACCGATCGCACTTATGGATCAGTAACGGTTTGGGAATCTGGTGGCTGGGATGCTTGGTTTGATGTTTCACCAGAACAAGGAGATTTGAGTACGATTTTTACTTTTGAGGCTGATGTTTCGGGCCGAGGTGGAGTTGGTGATACTAGTGATTATGAGGTTCGCTGGGACTGGAATGGCGACGGTGAATGGGACACAGATTATGACAACACCTTAATTTATTACTACAACTATGATGACACTGGTTATTACAACCCGCGCATGGAGATTAAAAGTCCGGATGGCGAAACAATTGAAGTGATTGGATTTGATGATGGCGACTCCGATGAAGTTACTTATTTATATGTAACTTTTGATGATAATCCCGAAGCTTCGATTAATGTTTATCCCGATTCTGGGACCAGTTCAACTACCTTTTATTTTGATGGCTCAAATTCTATAGATGATGACGAAATGCGCTGGGATTTAGATGGTGATGGTTCATATGAATACGACTGGGGCTCAGACGAGGACCCAACTGCAAAATACACAACCCCTGGCACTTACGAAGCGACTTTACAGGTTAGAAATGACGAAGGAAACACCGACGAAGCCAGCGTAACTATCACTATTACCGAGGGTAATCACGCCCCAGAAGCTGAATTTTCCGTAAGCGAAGATACTGGTACTACCAGCACCACTTTTACTTTTAATGCTAGCAATTCATCAGACGAGGAAGACTCTTATTACGACTTACAAGTACGCTGGGATTTGGATGGTGACGGTGAGTATGACACAACTTATTCCACAACTCGCACTGCCTCAACCAGCTACTCCGACTCTGGGACTTATACTATAATCCTGGAAGTTGTTGATTCTGAAGGCTTAACTGACACAACCGAAGAAACTGTAACCGTGGTGGCCAACGATGCCCCAATTCCTGATTTCGAGGTCTCCCCCACAGCCGGAACTCCAGGTACAACCTTTTATTTTGATGCTTCGGATTCTTATGATAATCAATACGAAACTTATGAACTAGAAGTGCGTTTTGACTGGGATGGTGACTCAGAATATGACACTTCTTTTGCAACTGATAAAACCACCTCCCATCAATACGAGGACCCCGGAACTTATGAGGTCACAATGCAAGTTCGTGACCCAGAAAGCTCTACTTCGGAGACTACAGCCACAGTAATTGTAGAAGACTCCTCTGCTCCACACGCACGGCTATCGGTTGATGAAACTGCGGGTACTTATTCAACAGCTTTTCATTTTGATGCCTCGGAATCTTATGACAATGAAACCGAATTTGATGATCTCTGGTTTAGATGGGATTTCAATTACACTGGCGAAAACGATATTATTTATGATACCTCTTGGAGTCAGGCTGAAACCAAAACCTATTATTTTGATACAGCTGGTGAAATTGTGGTGAAGGTAGAAGTTAAGGACGAGGAAGATCAGATTTCTTATGCGCTAAAAACTGTAACGCTTCACTGGGCGTCTGAGTATTTAGATTACTTGAAAGATAATGGGATTATTAAAGGTTACTCCGATGGTGATTTAGCACCAGACCGCGAAGTTACTCGAGCAGAACTGCTTAAAATGGTAATGGAAGCAACTGATGTAAACAAATATGGCCACTCTTATGAGGGCTATTTCTCTGATGTTTTAAACACTGATTGGCACTATGCCTACATTGAAATCGCGGCCCAAATGGGCATTGCTAACGGATATGGCGACGGTAGTTTTAGACCAAATAACTCGGTCAATCGAGCCGAGGCTATGAAAATCATCCTAGAAGGTTTTGCAATTGACGCCGAAAGTTATGAGTCTGGTACTTTCCCAGACGTTTCTAGCTCAGATTGGTTTGCCGATTATGTGGGAACTGGGCATGATTACGGACTCATTAATGGCTATGACGATAATTATTTCCATCCGTCATACTCAATGACCCGTGGCCAAGCAGCCAAGATTATCGGACTCGCTATGCAGGGTAATCTATAGGGGTCTAACTTAGAGACCAAGCTGCTTACGAATATCATCGGCTTTGTCGTCATCCTCATGTTTTTTGCCTTCTTGTTCCACAGTGGCTTCTAGATCAGTCCAGTCAGAAGCATGTTTTTGCTCAAGTTTTTTAAGTTGAGCGGAATGTTTAGGCGAAAGTTCGATGAATTTTTCCTTTTCTTCCTCGAGAATATCAATAAGTTCGTCAACTTGCTCTTGGCGAAGTTTAGGAACAGAATCAATGATTTTCTTCTTTTCATCACGAGTTAGAGAAATTGAACCAGCAAGTAGTTTAAGGAAATAGTCTTCGTCAAATTTAAGTTCGTGAGCCGGGATTTGAACGTTAGTCTTGAAATTATCTAAGTGAGCACCGAATTTGTAGTTTGGATCGCTTGGTGGCGGTGGTGGAGGGGTTGGTCCTCCCGCTCCGAATCCTCCTGGTGGCATCCCACCCATTGGTGCGCCCATTCCTCCTGGAGGCATTCCTCCTGGTGCTCCGGCTGGTGGCATCCCAGCACCTGGTGCTGGTGGATATCCTCCGGCTGGCTGAGCTGGTGGCGGCGGTGGTGGTGGAGTGTAACCTCCTGGTGCCGGGGCCGCAGGTTGCGCTGGTTGTGCTGGCGCAGCTGGCTGTGCTGGTGGAGGCGGCGGAGTTGCCGGTCCTGGCGCTGGTGCAGCTGGTTGCTGGGCTGGCGGTGGTGTTGGTGGAGTGTAACCTCCTGGTGCCGGGGCCGTAGGTTGGGCAGGTTGGGCTGGCGCAGCTGGTTGCTGCACTGGTGGCGGTGGTGGTGGTGGTGGCGGAGTATATCCCCCTCCTCCCG
>CAXCBS010000039.1:0-10202 GCA_963980845.1 uncultured Candidatus Peregrinibacteria bacterium
CCAGTCCGCAACGCCATTCCATCGGCTAATGTTTGACCAGATAAGACTTCCCACTCCGCCCCCTCCTCTACCTCAACCGTTCCACCCACAACATATTCAATTTTACCGCGATCATCATCTGGACCGCCTTGAAAATGCGATTCTCCCCAGGCAGAAGCCAAAAAAGTCACACTTGCCAGCGCTCCCATCAAAACCACGACTGAAACGCCAAGTTTGACTTTAGAAAGCGAATTTTGTGAGTTTTCGGCCATAAATAAAGTTATAATTCAATATATTATACCATTTTTCCTGTCCGCGGACAATAAAAGGTGTCCAAACCCATAAGGGGAAACTTAAAAAAACTCGCGCTATGACCCTTGCTTTTTTTGCAGCCACAAGCCAAAATTAATTAACCCCACATTTTAATCCACCCAATTCATGGTAGAACAATCATCACCCACTAGCCCAGAAAATCACCTTCCTGAACTTAGATGCCTTAAAGAATGGGGCCAACAATATGTTGACCATCTTATCGCACAACAACCCGAAATATTAGAGGGCCTAACCACCGATGATCTTTTAGACGGTGATTGGGCCGAAATAATTAACAGAGCAAGTGCAATCCGAGACGGCAGATTTCGAAACTGGGACCGTGCAACCTCTCCCCACGTCCCTATGTCACACGACGAAAAAATGGGGCGCGGAGGTGAGCCGCGACGTCTAACACGAGGAAATCGACCTATCAATCCCACCCCTCCCACACCTGAAGAAAAAAGAGAGGCGGCCATACAAGACCTAATTGAAAGACTAGCCCGTAGATCTCAATCTCGATACGGAGGCGGAGGCGGAGACACTAAAAGAAATGCTGACTACACTCACGGCATGAAAAGGTGGACTCCTGGCAACACAACAGAAGACCCTGCCGCAGCCTAAATTTAACTTTAAGTTGCCTTAAGTTGCCCATTCGCTAGAATGGGGCAGCTTGTTAAAATCTAATTTAATTCAACATGAAACGACTCCTTTCTCTGCTGCTGCTTTCGCAACTCCTTCTTATTCCTCTAGCTCAGGCTGATTTTTCTGATACTACCGAAGACACTTATTTAGACACTATTGAATATTTGCAAGAAAAAGGAGTTATTGAAGGGTATGATGGCGGGAATTTTCGACCAGAACAACCTGTTACTCGCGCTGAATTTTTAAAAATGATGTTAGCTAGTTACGACATTGATCCAAGTACCATTGAAACCCGCTCTTATCCTTACCAAGACGTACCCGAAGACAGCTGGTTTGCGCCATACGTTCAAAAAGCTTACGAAATTAATCTCACTCCCAATAAATCTGAATTCAACCCCCACGAAACCCTGTCTCGCGTTGAAGGAATCCAAACTATTCTAAACCTGATGGGAGTACCAGTGCCACGCCTAATGCACGAAAAAGATTGGACTCTTAATTATCGCGATGTCCGATTCGATGCTTGGTACGCACCCACAGTCTTTTATGGCGAAACTTATGACTTAATTGAGCCGTTAGATACCGAGTATTTCCGGCCCTTAAAAAAACTAACTCGCGGCGAAGCCACACAACTACTCTATAAAATGGATGTGTTTTTATACGGCAGCCAATTGGTTGATGATTTCGCTGAATTAGAAAGCGAGTTATTTAGCGAAGAGCTTACCTATGAAATCCCTCATTTAGATATTTTTGTAGATGTTTGGAATCGTTTACACACTGATTATTACGACCGCGACAGCATAAACACCGACGAACTTATTTACGGTGCCATGGAAGGCATGATCGAAGCGCTTGGCGATGATTATGGGACTTTTATGCCTCCAGTTGAATCTACTAGTTACTCTAATTTCTTAGAAGGCCAACTTATTGGTATCGGCGCTCATTTAAAAGAAAGTGATGAGGGCTACATCACGGTTCATAGTTTTGTAACTGGTGCCCCAGCCGAACTTTCTGGCCTCCATGTTAATGATCGAATTATGGCTATTGATGGAGTTGATGTTTCAGAAAGCAACCTTGGTGAAGTCAGCGGGCTAATTCGAGGTGATGTTGATACTGACGTCACTCTAACTATTTCTCGCGATAAACTAAACACCACGCTCGACGTCACTATTACACGCGCTATTATTGATGTTGGTTACATTAGTGGCGAGCTAATGGGTGATGCAATTTATGTAGATATCAATTTATTTGACTCCATGTCTTTTATTGATTTTACCCAAACCATCACTCCTCTTATCGAAGAAAACCCTGATTTTGAAGGTTTTGTTTTTGATTTACGTAATAATCCTGGTGGATATCTTGAATCTTTAACTTCGGTTTTAGGCCATTTTATTCCTTATGGAAAACCGCTTGTTTACCTTTATTACGGCGGAAACCAATCCGCTTTTCACATGTCACAAGGTGCTGGTGAATGGGCTGATTATCCAATTGTTATTTTGATTAATGAAGAATCTGCCTCAGCCGCTGAAATCATGGCCTTGGTTTTAAAAGAAGAAGTCGACGCTGTTATTGTTGGCAAAACTTCTTATGGTAAAGGCACTGTTCAAGAAATCATTCGATATGTGGGAGGCTCTTCCTTAAAAATCACTATCGCCGAATGGCGCAGCCCAAATTTCCACAGTATCAATGGGCAAGGCGTTTCTCCTCATTATGACGTAGATTTTAGCTTAGAAGATTTCGAAAACGGCCTTGATCCCCAACTTGACGCCGCCTTAGAGGCCTTAGAGCTTGAAATAGCCGACCGAGCCGCAGAAGAAGCTCGTGCCGCCTTAGAGGCCGAGGAGGAAGCGGACGAGTAAACCCTTTTTTCTCCTGTAAATTCGCCTTTTCGGACGCGGTGGCCCATGTGTTTTTAAAAACTTTGGCCATTCATTTTTAAGCCATTTTTTTTGAAACTCTAACTCTGGTCCAAATCCACGCTTTTTCATTTCACGCGTTACCACTCCCCCGGCATGTGGCGTTTTATACAGTTGCTTTCGCGGGGAACTAAAACCATGCAAATAATGAGACACCTCATGCGCAATTACCGCATCCACAATCTGTTCTGGAACCTCAGGATTCATAAATAATCGATTTATCAAAATCCGCGATTTTTTCTTATCCCGATCCATTCTAATTGAACCAAGCCGTGTCCGCGCCCGCCTACCAAATGCAATTGTCACTGTGTTTTCCGGAACTAAATCCGAAAACCCACGCATCCATACAATGCGAAACCGATCCTCGAGCCATTCTTGATTTCTCATTTTATTCATCAAGAAAGAGCCTAACAAAAAATCCCAACTAAGGCGAGATTAAGCCGCGGTCACTGCTTCCTTCTCTTCTTGCGCCTCTTGTTGTTTAAGAAGCTGCTCTGGATTTGTTGTTACAATCTTATCCTCGGAATAAGAAGCAATAATTTGAATAGCCACGTGTTTAAGTCCAGCAAAGAAAAGTCCCTGCCCCACGCCACTATTCAATAACATGTATTTTTCTCCCTCTGTCAGATTAAAAATCTTACCCAATCCCTCCATCACAGCTGGAGACTGTTTAAGCAGCAGCTGCATCGAGGAGTTAGTAATAATTGGTTTCCCATAAGAACTCTTAATAAAATCTTCCACATCCTGCGTAATGGTGGTCACACCCAAATAATATTTACGCGCTCTTTTCACCAATCCATACAAGAATTTCGCAGAATCCTCATGCTGCATCATAGACCAGGCCTCATCAATCACAAGCAATCGTTTCTTAAGCGAACTTCGCACCCGATTCCAGATATAATTAAGCAAAATATACATAGCAATTGGACGAAGAGAATCTTCTAAATCACGAATTGAGAACACCACCAAGTGGTTATCCATTTGCACATTTGTTTTTTGGTTGAAAATTCCACCAAAAGTACCGGTCGTGAATTTTTGGATCCTTTGGGCTAATTCAGTCGCGCCATCCATAGAAGAAAGCACACTATAAAAATCATTCATAGTTGGCGGCTCCATGGCAGAAGGGTCTGTAGTTTCCATGGTAATGCCTTTAGTCGCATAAGTATCAATCAAAGCCTTATCAACTATCGCCTCTTCAGCTGCAGAAATATCACCTAACATCAGTTTCATCAAACCTGTTAAATCAATGATTGAGGAGCGAAGTAAATCACCCGGTTTAACAACCTCATCCTTAAGCGGCTGCGGTAAATCAAACGGATTAATCCGGCGATCAGAGTTAAGAGAAACTTTCATAAATGTTCCACCCACAGTTTGTGCTAGAGATTCATACTCATTTTCAGGATCAAGAATAATCACATCTGCGCCCATCATTAAGCTACGCAAAACCTCTAACTTAATCGCATAGGATTTACCAGCACCAGATTTCGCAAACACCACCGAATTGGCATTTTCCAGAGAAAATCGATCAAAAACAATCAAACTATCATTATGCCGATTCAATCCATACAAAATCCCTTCATTGGACGTCAATTCAGACGACACAAATGGGAAAGTTGAAGAAAGCGGCGAAGTATTCATATTGTGATAAATCTCTAATTCATCAGAAGCAATTGGAAGTGTTGAATTAAAAGCATGTTCCATTCTAAGATCTGCGCGACGAGTTAAAACCAACTTACCGCCGAGTAAGCTCTCAAGCTGTTTAGTCACTTTTTCAAGTTTTTTCAAATCTGTATGATAAACCGTAAAATAAAGTGCAAATTGAAAGAATTTCTCCTGTCCTCGTTGTAAATTAGTTCGAAGTTCTTCGGCGTCTTGAAGCGCAGTTTCCAGGGCTGGGTCACGCACTTTACCCTTTTCACGAGACATATGCATACTAGATTGAAACTTAGCCACCTGGCCTTTCAAAGTCCGCATAATTTTGTCTGACGGAACCGGATAAACAAACTGTGACATATCCATAGTCACATCAAAATTCACAATTGGTGACAACCAGTTGGTTTCGATATAACGCGGATAAGTGTAAACAAAGAAACTTTGCGCAAACATGCCATCAACAAGCAAGTGGTTAAAATTAACCTCCATTGAAGATGGTGAAATCATGTCACGAATTGTAGAAAGTCCTTTTTGGAAAATCTTTTCCGCTTCAATCACTTTCTTTTTCTCTTCTGATGAAAGCTTGGTGTAATCAAGTTTTCCTTCCTCGTTTTTAGGCGGATTTGCCGCTGTATTTGCCGCTGCTGGAGTTACACCAGGAGCACCAACCACTCCACGTTTAGGTTTATTGGAAGCTGGCGCAGTTGCTGCGGCCGGCTTAGGAACAGCCTGACCTTTAGCTTTGTTAGCTTCGGTGCGAGCATTCCATTTATCTTTCAAACCACCAAGCAATCCCCCAGATTTCTTCTTGGGTTCTTCTGCGGCCGGAGCCGCTGGCGCAGGTTGAGCTACCTGTGTTTGATTTTGATTTTCGTCTGACATAAATTTATTAGGTTCATTAAATCAGATAATTATATCAGAAAATGACCTGAAACTCAAGCTCTATCCACCCTCCTCAATCTCTTCATCAACCACTTCTGCCTTAATTTTCTTATAAGAAACCTCATATTTTCGAGCATACATACTATATCTAACCTTATAAACTTCATAAAATTCATCCTCTCCTTCAGCCATTTTTCTCCTAATAATTCTCCTTCCTTCATCAAAAACCTCTTCATTTACTTCAAGCTCAATAAAGTCTGTTATTTTTTGTTCAGGCCCCCATCCCCACTCATCAACTGCTTCCTCAAAACCTATTCCCAAAGCAGCCGCAATCCGATCATTATATGGTCGATCTACACGCTCTGTCCCTAGTACAATTTTTTTAGACTCCAAAGAAATTCCATCCGCACTTTTTTCAACTTTTTCAATTTCACGCCCAGAATGTGATCGACTCACCCCCGCTGTAAACCCAATCCGAACATATCCTAAATCCTCATAATCAGGGTCTGTCTCAATAAACTTATGCTTATCTGTGTCACGATATTGAATTTTCATTTTTCTACTTACCTCAATCAAAGCATCGTCCATACGTTGAAGCAAAACTAACACATCTTTTTCTTCCATATACATTGGAATTAACACCTTAAATTCCTCACCTCCAACTCGAGCCAAAAGATCCTCATCACGTAAAACAGCCTGCAAACCGGCCGCCAAATTGACCAAAACATCATCCCCTAAAAAATGATCTTTAACTTTTTCTGTCCTAATCACATTTCCATCTTCATCTTCAATCTCTTTCATATAAAAAGTATGATCGTTAAACCTCTTAAATCCAGAAAAATCAAAAGCAATTATCGTATAATCCATTTTTCGCCGCTTTTTTTCTCGACAACCAATCTCCTCATTCCATTTAGCCCTATTATATAAACCTGTTAAATTATCTCTCTCCGCCGCTCTATAAGCTTCTTTCACTTCCTCTCTCAAGCGCTGTTCTTCAAGCTCCCGCCCTCCCAATGCTCCATATGCCTCCCCTTCATCAACTCCATTGTCTAACAACCTATCTCCAACATCATTTATCGATGGTCGTAATCTCCCCATCAACTGAGCGTCACGAGTAAAAAACCTAACCAATCTTTCATTAATCTGATCTGACACAGAATCTGGCTGACCGTTTGCAATTTCCTCGGCCGCCTCGGTTGATGGAATAGCCTGCATTACTCTCCTACGCATTCGATGACGAACCCTTTCAATAAACGCCATTGAAACAACATCCATTTCCAATAAAGAAGCTTTTTTCTTTATAACCCCCTCATCCAAATTCAAAACATCTTCTCCATATAAATCCCCTACTTGCATAGCAATATGTGACTTCAAAGCTGGACCATACAAAAACTTTTTTTCTTCCGGAACTCTAGCATTCACTCTTTTCATCAACCCAAAAGACAGCAAACTAGAATGCTTTGCTCGCACCTTTTTGACTAAACCAGAGTAATCCCGTTCATCGGCATCTTTTTTTCCTAAACCTTCCGCCAAACTATCCGCTTGCCTATAAGCATCAAAAACCGGATCATAATTCCCGTTTTTTCCAACCCACAAGAATTCATCCAACAAACCCACAAATTTTTCTAAACCTGGAATTATTACACTTTCCGGAATGTGTTCATCATCATCTTCCTCTCCTACCTCCACAGCTTGAAAACAACGAGTTTTAATAAACCGAACATTATCAAAAATTTTCTTCATTCTCCTTTTGTTATCTTCTTCATCATCAGTAATTTCAAAATTCTTTAGCCTATTTTGCAAAGCTTTACGCAATTCTTCAGTTGTTGCGTTCAAAACTGGAACTCTCAAAATATCCTCTCCTAAACTCAAATCCAAAGAACCGGTGTCTTCAGGCTCTATTCTCATTTTAGATTCACTTCCTCCTCCTCCCCCAATCCAATAAACAACCCGCGCCTCGCCAAACAAGTCGCATCGCTCATTCAAATTAAAATTTATTTTTTTTATAAACATAAGCATAATTCACTCCCATAATTTTATCACATTTTACAGGTTTGGTCAATCAAGTTTCAATAGACTCTTTCATATTTTAATTTTTATGCTAAAGTAGGTCCATGTCCGATGAAGAACCCAAGGGCGTAAATGAAGACGCCCCAGAAAATGAAGATGAGGTCAAAGAAGTTGGAGAGGAGAAACCTAAGTCAGAAGCAGATGAATCTGCCGAAGAGACAGAGGAGGAACCCAAAACTCAACTTTTTGATCCCAACTACAAAGCAAGAGCCATTTCTGATGAAATGGAAGACTGCTACCTCGATTACGCGATGAGCGTTATCGTGTCTCGTGCCTTGCCCGATGTTCGTGATGGACTTAAACCTGTTCATCGCCGCATTTTGTATGTTATGCACGAGTCTGGTTTACGCGCCAGTGCAAAGTTTAGAAAATCAGCGAATGTAGTTGGTGAAGTTCTTGGTAAATACCACCCACATGGTGACTCTGCTGTTTACGATTCTATGGTTCGTATGGCTCAGAATTTCTCACTTCGTTACCCACTAGTTAATGGTCAGGGTAATTTTGGATCTATTGATGGTGATTCTGCTGCTGCCTATCGTTATACCGAGGCCAAAATGCAGAAAATTGCTGAAGAAATGCTGCAAGATATTGATAAAGATACTGTTAATTGGAAAGACAACTACGACGCCTCTCGTCAAGAACCTCAAGTCCTACCCTCTAAACTCCCCCAACTTCTTTTAAACGGAACTATGGGTATTGCGGTTGGTATGGCTACTAACATCCCACCACATAATTTAAATGAATTAGTAGATGGAATTATTGCTTTAATTAACGAACCTGAACTCACAGTTGATGACTTAATGGAATATATTAAAGGTCCAGACTTCCCTACTTCTGGAATGATTTACGATACCGAGGCTATTAAGGCCATGTATGTAAATGGACGAGGCGGTATTGCTATGCGCGCCAAAGCCAATATCGAAGAAAGAAAAGGTGGCAAATTCATGATTCGTGTTAGTGAAATACCTTATCAAGTTAATAAAGCCTCTTTAATTGAAAAAATTGCTGATCTTGTACGCTCTAAAAAACTTGTAGGCATCACTGATATTCGCGATGAATCAAGTCGCGATGATATTCGTATTATTATTGAACTTAAACGCGATTCTTATCCTAAAAAGATTTTGAATCAGCTCTACAAAATGACGCAAATGCAAACGAGTTTTAACATGAATATGATTGCTTTAGTTGATGGTATTCAACCAAGACTTCTTAATTTAAAAGAAGTTTTAAATTATTTCATCAAACACCGCAAAGAAGTCATCACTCGTCGCACTGAATACGAACTCAAGATCGCCAAGGCTCGCGCTCATATTTTAGAAGGTCTCAAAGTGGCTCTCGACAATATCGACGAAGTTATCGCTACTATTCGAAAATCCAAAACCAAGGAAGAAGCTGGCGCCGCTCTAATCGAAAGATTTAAGCTTTCCGATAAACAAGCTTCTGCAATCCTTGAAATGCGTTTACAAACTCTAGCTGGCCTAGAAAGACAAAAAATTGAAAACGAATATAAAGAAAAAATGATTCTTATCGACGAACTTGAAAGCATTCTAGCTGACCCTAAAAAAATCCTAAATATTCTCAAAGAAGATTTAGCCGAAATCAAAGAAAAATATGGTGACGAACGACGAACCGAAATCATTCCACATGCTATCGGTGAATTCTCAGCTAAAGACACGATTCCAAACAGCCCAATGCTGATTATTTTAACTCAAGAAAACTACATCAAACGTGTTCCTCCAACATCTTTCCGCACACAACGACGTGGTGGCAAAGGAGTCATTGGAATGAACACCAAAGAAGAAGATGAAATTCGCATCATGCGCTACGTACGCAACCACGATGATCTTTATTACTTCACCAATCGCGGACGAGTATTCAAACTACCAGCTTACGAAGTTCCTCAAACTTCTCGTACTGCCAAGGGACAAGCTATTGTTAATCTACTGCAACTCGAAAAAGAAGAATGCATCACCGCTATTTTGAAACTAAACGAAAAGTCCGAAGGCAAATTCCTATTTATGGGAACAAGCAAAGGAACTGTTAAGAAAACTTCTATCGATCAATTCAGTAATGTCCGTCGCAACGGATTAATTGCCATTAAACTTCGCGATGATGACGAACTTGAGTGGGTTAAACAAACCAGTGGTGACAACCGTGTCGTTATTGCCACTCGCAATGGTAAATGTATTCAATTTGATGAACATGATGTTCGCCCTATGGGACGTCCTTCTATGGGTGTCCGTGGAATTCGCCTCAAACCAGAGGACGAAGTGATTCAAATGGATGTTGTGCGTGATGAAGGCGCTGACTTACTTGTAGTCAGTGAAAACGGCCTTGGTAAACGCACTCCTCTTTCTAGCTATCGCTTCCAAGCTCGTGGTGGTTCAGGCGTAAAAACTGCAAATCTTACTGATAAAACTGGTAAAATCATTGGTGCTGCTGTGCTTGAATCCGAAGTTGATGGCGACATTATTATGGTTTCCAAAGAAGGACAAATTATTCGTCTAGAAATCAACTCAATCCCCACTCGAGGCCGCGCTACTCAAGGTGTTTACCTAATGCGTGTTAAGAAAAAAGACCGAGTAGCTTCTATTTCTATTATCAAAAATGAAATTATTGATGAAGAAGCCGAAGAGGAAGAAACAAAAGAAGAAGCAAAAACCCCATCAAAAAAAGCAGACCCGAAAAAAAAGACAACCAAGCCAAAAGCCGAATCCAAAGAAGACAAAGAAGAAGACAAAGCCCCTGAAC
>CAXCBS010000040.1:0-9812 GCA_963980845.1 uncultured Candidatus Peregrinibacteria bacterium
GTTATTTCTTAAAAGTTTTTTATGACAAAAATCTTGACATGGTTTTTGGGGGCTTGAGAATGTCAAAAAAAACGCCAACAATATTAACTATCTAGGTCTTATTATTGCACCATATCTAAAACACTTCCCATTGCTTCTTGAACACGTCTTCGTCTAGCGTTTAAAGGACATACATAAACATGAGAAAGATGCGTTGAAAGCGAAAGCCCTAAAGCCTTACCTCCTCTTTCAAAATATTTGGAACGAACCCCCATAAAGCAAGGGGCTCTAGAGTCAGATCCTTCAATTTCAAATTCTTCGGGGTCACGCATGGCTACTTCCCAGCCAGAATTAACCAACGGGACGCAGCTATTAACAAAACTTCCAGCCACGGCATCTAAAACATGCATTCCTTCTCTTGATTTAAAAGCCTCAAACACTTCTCTTACAGATTCAAAATCCTGAAAAGGAATCCCTTGTAAATTATTTAAAAGACACATAGGACATCCCTTATGAAGACCCGTAACAGCTTCTAAAACCGCAAACTTAATTCCATTAAGAGAAAACACAAAATGATCCCCATCTATAATTAAGCCATCACTGTATTCCCATCTGTCCTCATAAGTTACTCCAAAACGACCACCTCCCTGCATTAACAAAGATCTGTGCAACAGAAATGTTCTTATTTGTTCTGAGGGAATAGTGACACTTAAATATCTTTCCAACTCTGTGAGGCGACTTAATTGATGTCTTAAAACATCTTGTATATTAGAAGGATGTTCATCTATCCATTGTGACCACCCTGAATCTAAAAGAGCTTGATTGTCTACCGGCAATGAGCATTCTAAATAACTCAAAAATCATCTTGTTAAAAAAGGTGAAAACAATAACAAGACTCCCTAAAATTGGCAAGCTTACCCCAAATTCATCTCGCGTAATTTAGCGATTCTGTCGTCGGTTGGTGGATGAGTGGAAAACCATTTGGACCAGGTGCTTTTGCGAAGTGGGTTGGAAATGTAGAGGTGAGCGGTGCCAGAACTAGCAAACTGTGCTGGAGTATGATCAGCGGATATTTTTTCTAAGGCGCTGGCTAAACCCTCGGGGTAGCGGGTTAAAAGGGCGCCGGACGCGTCGGCAAGATATTCACGTTTGCGGGAAATAGCCATTTTGATGAGGGTGGCAAAAACTGGAGAGAGGCCGATAAATAAGATGGCGACGATAAATAGTACTAACTGTACTCGCCCATCCCGGCGCCCTCCTCCCCCACCATGTCGCATGTATATCATCCAACGGCTAATAGTCATCACAGTCCCAGCCAAAACCATCACAATCATCATTAAACGAATATCGTAATTTCCAATATGCGAAAGCTCGTGAGCAATTACTCCTTCGAGCTCTTTTTTATCTAGCTTTTCTAGGAGGCCAGTAGTAACTGCCACTGAGGCGTGCTCTGGGTCGCGGCCAGTTGCAAAAGCATTCATGGCCGATGAATTAATAAGGTGAATTTTGGGTGTGGGCAGTCCCGCGGCAATACTCAAATTCTCCACTATATTATAAAGCTCCCAATTATCTCTTTTTTCGATTGGTTTGGCTCCACTTGAGGCCAAAGCAATTCTCCCACCCTGAAAATAGGTGACTAAAATTATTATCAAAGAAACAACCGAGGCCATTATTAGCCCAATTATTCCATTTCCTTCGAGCAGCACAGCTAAGAAAAAACCCATTAGCGAAATCAAACACATAAACAAGAACAAGAGAAAGTATGACCTTCTCTTGTTTCGAGCAATTTCAGTGTAAGCAAGGGACATTATTTCTTATCGTCAGAAAAATCGACTTTTACATTTTTACGCTCTTCTTCATTTTCAACTTCAAAGAAATCTGCCTCCTTAAATCCAAGCATCCCGGCCACTAAATTAGTGGGAAAAAGTTGAATCTTGGTATTAAGCTCACGCACATTTCCATTATAAAAACGACGGGCCGCTTGAATCTTGTCTTCGGTGTCGGTTAGCTCACGTTGCAGATCAAGGAAATTCTGATTTGCCTTAAGATCTGGATAGTTTTCAGATACAGCGAACAAAGTTTTCAGAGCGCCAGCCAACATGTTTTCGGTTTGTCCTTGCTCGGCCGGTGTTCCGTTATTACCAATCGCCGCAGTACGGGCCTTGGTTACGTTTTCTAGAGTTTCACGCTCATGAGTCATATAACCTTTAACTGATTCAATCAGATTAGGAATAAGGTTGTAACGACGTTTTAATTGAACTTCGATATCAGACCAAGCTTCCTTAACGCGCATGCGCAGGCGAACCAAACCATTATAAGTAAAAGCCAGCCAAGCCAGCACAATACCAACCACAATTAACACAACGGTTCCAACACTAAATCCGCCAGCCGTTTCGGAGTAATCTGCAAGACCCACAATTTCTGAATCACCAGTAAGCAATCCATCGGATGCAGGCTCTGCAGGAACGGCGTCTACGGGCATAACTTCGAGCGGAGGCTCAGAGAGAGCTACATCTGAATTTGGGTCGGAATCAGCGTAAACTTCCATAATTTCTTCATCCATTTTGTAAAATTTTAGGGATACAAAAGCTTCTAAATTGTAGGCGCATCGGAGGAGTTCGTCAATTTAAGCGCTTAATCTAAGTAGGGCGGCGCGCGTTTTCTCTATTGGAACCCTTACTTCATCAAAACCACGCGAGCCTGTCCCCTGAGAATATCTCCAATCTGGGTGCCTGTTTTCTACTAATTCTCTATAACTGGTAGCATCGCCAAACTCAATCACGGCTGTGCCTCCTTCTAGTCTGGCCGACCAAATTGTTAAAGGAAATCCCTGCCCATTCTCTTGCGTCCCTAAGCTGGCCACGGCACTCATGGCTTCGTCTAAATTGGATTGATGGGATGGTCGGAGCAATTTGGGGGGTGACTAATTACTGATGATTATACCGATAAAGGCTACCACCACCAAATACAATGAAAACACTCTTAAACTGTGTGTTTTAAGAAATTTCATTAAAAAAGATACACTTAAATAACCGGCCACAGCCGAGGCGAGAAATCCAACTATCACTAAGTCCCAACCTGGTAGCGGGGCTTCTCCTTGCACAACATGAATTCCAGTAAGTAGCGAGGCACCGGCAATGGCGGGTGTCCCGAGTAGGAAAGCAAATCGCGCCGCTTCTTCACGCTTGAGACCAAACAAAAGCCCGGTTCCAATAACTGATCCAGACCGAGAAATTCCAGGAATCAAAGCGCAAGCTTGAGCCACGCCCATCAGAAAAGTGTTTTTAAGCGTAAAACGCCAGCGCTCTTTTTTGGGTGGATATTTTTCCGCCACAATAAAAAACGTAGCCAAAATCGCAAGCATTAGGAGCACCACTTTGGGGTCGCGAAAAACATCATCAAGCCAGTCTTCCATAGTAAATCCAACGATCACGGCCGGAATCGTAGCGAGGATGATATACCCCAGCAGGCGACGGTTTTTAAGTAATCCCCATAAATCATTCCAAAAATAAATCACAATTGCGAGCAGCGTTCCAAGGTGTAAAACCACATCAAATCCTTTCAAAGCTTCTATTTCTAATCCAAAAATCGACTCCATAAGCACCAGGTGCCCAGAAGAAGAAATCGGTAGAAATTCGGTAATCCCTTGGACAATACCGAGAAGGAGAGCTTGGAGGAAAGTCATGTTTAGTGTTTAAACGATCGTACGCCAGTAAATACCATGGCAATTCCAAGTTCATCAGCGCGTTTTATAACTTCTTCGTCGCGAATAGATCCGCCTGGTTGAATGATAGCGGTTACGCCGGCTTTGTGTGCTTCTTCTACCCCGTCTGGGAATGGGAAGAAAGCGTCGGAAGCTAGCACCGACCCTTGGATATCATCGCCACCTTTATGAGTAGCAATGAACACCGCGTCCACACGAGCCATTTGTCCGGCACCGATCGCAACAATGCGTTCAATGCCTTTCTCAGGTTCGGTTTTGGCAAATACAACGGAGTTAGATTTAACGTGTTTAACAACTTTGCGCGCAAACATCATGGCGTCAATTTGTTCGTCAGTGGGTTTGACCTTAGTTACAACTTTGAGATCGTCCTTGGAAATAACATGCTGATCAGCGTACTGCACAAGCATTCCCCCGGCCACGGTTTTGATATCGCGCTGGTTAGGGTTGAGCCTAAGTTTGTCAGTTGCCAGAAGTCGAAGATTTTTTCGCTTGGCAAAAATTTCTAGAGCGCCGTCTTCATAATCTGGTGCGGTAATTAATTCAACGAATAATTTATTGCTAGCAATGTACTTAGCAATCTTAGTGGTACAGGTTCGATTCATCCCAATCACACAACCAAAAGCAGACATAGGGTCCACGTTGTAAGCAGTTTCAAAAGCCTCGTCAATATCCTTGGCCACAGCCACTCCACACGGATTAGTGTGCTTGATAACAGCTACGGCTGGTCGTTCGAAATCAGTCACAATCTTAATAGCCGCGTCACCGTCTAAAATATTATTAAACGAAATTTCCTTATTAGCCTGAATGGTTTTAGCGTTGGTAACGTTTGGGTAGTGGTTAGTTGGATCACGGAAAAAGACAGCCCGTTGATGTGGATTTTCGCCGTAGCGAAGTTTCATTACTTTTTCATAATGAAGGTCGAGTAATTCAACTGTTTCTCCTTTGTTTTTGAAATATTCAGAAATAGATTTATCGTAATCACAAGTTTTTTCAAAAGCCTTAATAGAAAGGTTGCGGCGAGATTTAAGGGAAATTCCTCCCTCGTGGCGTATTTCATCTAGAATTGGAGCGTAATCACGAATCGCAGTCACGACAGCCACATCTTTGAAATTTTTCGCAGCCGCGCGGAGCAAGGTTACGCCGCCAATATCTATTTCTTCGGTGGCTTCTTCTTCGGTAACACCTTCTTTTCCAATGGTTTGTTTGAATGGATAGAGGTTGGCCACAACTAGATCGATTTCTGGAATGCCATGTTCTTCGGCCTCTTTTTTATCACTTTCGTTATCGCGACGCATAAGTAGTCCGCCGTGAACTTTGGGATGAAGAGTTTTAACACGTCCCCCCAAAATTTCTGGGAAACCGGTTATGTCTGAAACTTCTTTTACGGGAATGGAATTTTCTTGAAGCAACTTAGCAGTACCGCCGGTTGAAATTAATTCAACGCCAAACTCTTCTGAAAGAGTACGACAAAAATCTACTAAATCTGTTTTGTCAGCCACGCTGACAAGGGCCCGTTTGGGTTTGATTAAATCATTCACAAAAAAATGGGTTATTTAGGCAGGTCTACCCCACCACGACTACATGGGTTGCAGCGCATAATGCGCCAGGCTGCTTTCAGGCCACCTTTTATTGCACCGTGCTTCATAATAGCCAGTCGTCCGTATTCAGAACAACTGGGTGTATACCGACAAAACCCTCCTGGAAAAATCCGGCTCAAGGGGCCGTGATCAGGAGAAAGGGTTTTTTGGTAGAGCCTTATCGCAAGCAGTAATAATTGCTGCGGCATATGAAGCAGGGAGCCGAAGAAAGACTTTATAAAGTCCAGCATTTAAGGCGCTAGGTTAGAAAGCGGAATAAGCCGGGAGTTAGTTTAGATGATGTGGGGTTGGGTGGCAAGGCTAGTTGCGCACAAAAAGCCTCTTAACTTTTCTCCGTACCGCAAGAAGCCTCTGCTCTATTCTCTGAGAATCAACCTCACTCACCTCTCCGGTCATACTAAGAATTACCTCTATCAAATCTTTGGTGATTTGTAGCGCTATTTTTTCGGGAGCGTTCAGAGATGCTTTGGTTCGTGGGGTGTTCATTAAGGTAATTTAGGGTGGAGGTATTTTTACCTGGTTTTTGCGCGGCTGGCAAGATGTTTTATGATATGTCCTTAAGGATATATTAAAATTAAATTCAATAATATCGCAAGCCCTCCGCCCATATCAAAAAATCGCGCACAGCTAAATCGCGAACTAGGATTTCATCCTCTTGGCATAGCGCATTACCACCCAAACACTTGCGCTGGATTTACTTTTACACCATTTAAAATAAGCTCGAAATGAAGGTGAATACCAGTGGCTCCATAAACACGTCCAGAAGCTCCCATTTTACCAATAACAGAGCCTTGTTTAACTTCATCCCCAGCAACTACATAAATTTCTTCTTGGTGAGCGTAAAGAGTTGTATAACCATCACCGTGATCGATTTCAACAACATTTCCATAACCACCATTCCAACCATAATCAGCTCGAGTAACTACTCCATCAGCAACAGATATAATTGGTGGTTTACTGCGATCGGCAATGTCATAAGCATAGTGTCCCCAGCGATACCCTTGAGTAAGAGCGCCAGCAGTTGGTCGGACCCAGCCATTAGTTGGAGTGGCAACTACTTGAGAACTGGAAACGCGAGTAGTATTGGCGTAACTGGTTGAGGAATAATCATTACGAGTAGTAGTGGCAACGTAAACATAAGGTTTTTCACCATCTACAACAAATAATTCGTCTCCGATTGGGAGAGCGTCATCAGCGCTTAAATCATTATAAACAAGTGTTTCATCAATTTCACCTTCGTATTTTTCGACTAGAGCATCTAGAGTATCGCCACTTTTGATCTTAACTCCGTAACCATCGGCTGGTGGAATTTTAATTTCTTCGCCAAGTTTGAGGTAATGACCACTACCAAGACTAGAGTTAGCCCACAAAATCGTATTCATTGATAAATCATAACGATAAGCAATAACTGAAAGTGTATCGCCAGGCTGAACCTCGTGCGTTACAAATTCGTGACCTCGATTTAAATAACGAGCCTCGCCATCAGATGGCATGGTTTTGGTAATATATCCGTCTTGATCAGAATAAAAACTTAAATCTGTGTTGATTTCTAGATTGTCGTAAACTTCGGAGTTATAAGATCCTCCCAAATCATAAGCATAACTAGGGTTGGCAGAATTAATAACAAGAAGCACCATTGAAAGAGCTAATACCCGTCCAAACAAGCGTTGGGCAGGAGAGTAACCGTGCAATGGATCACAAAATCTGGTGCGAGCATTGTGAGTGTGTCGAGTGCGGCGAGCGCTCATTTGTTTGAAGCGGGCAACACGTGATCTGGCTTTGCCAAATAGTTTTTCGTGTCGAGTGCGACGAGCGTCGTGATTAACGTTATGGTCTTCTATGGTTTGAGGGTTAAAAATCTTGAAAACTCGGTTCTTGGCCTTGTTTCGATCTTTTCATATAAATTTTACTCGTTTAGGAGTGAGAGTCAATTCTAGGGGGTTGACATGGCTCTCTTAAAATTTTGTGATTTTTTAAATTTAACCTGAAGAGTGAGATTGGTTGAATTTTATACTGATTTGCGGTGATGTCAAGGGTTTTCGAGCTCTATAATCTCCTTTACAAACCCAGCAACAGCGGCTGAATGCAGTGTAAGCGGTAATTGAAAATAAGCGGTAAATCCATCATCCTTAAGGCTCCACCAAGAACAATCTCTCAACATATTGAATGCCCCGAATTCACTCATGGGGCCGGAACATTCCCCTTTGATATGCAAGCCTTTAGCTAAACTAAAATCTATATAAGCCTCAACTTTTAATCCTTTTGCGATTAATTTATCTTTAAATTTTTGCAGTTCTCCTTCTGCTTCAGCTTGTAATCTTTCTTTCTCTGCCTCAGGAACAACTTTTGATAAAGGACGTTCAAAAGAAATTGCACAACGGATTTTTTTAGGAGAAATTGAGATTACATCGGCACTTGGAAATTCTGATTTGATCGCTGCTTTGGCTGCGTCCGCTGTTTCGCCGGTGCACTCTACAATAAAACGAGGGTCATCTGTAAGGTCATTAAGGCCTTCCAAAAAACAGTCTTCAACTTCTAATCCCAAAGCGGCAACTTTTGATGTCATTACTGCTTCTTGGCGTCTTTTGCTAGCCTCATGATCTTCTAGACCATCGTAGCGATCAAAAATAGCTTGAACATCGGCGGTGGCGGGGTCTTCGGGGGTTTCGCTATCTAGAGGTGGGGTTAATCTATATGAAAAAGCATAGCCAGGCGTTAAGCTGCAACCGGGGAACATTGCTTGAATTGCTTTTGTTGGTTTATTGTCACCATCTTCTACATCGTGAACCGATGCGTAGACAAAAAAACCATCGTTTCCATTAAATGACAGCCCAGGAGCGCCTAACCGACAACCAGGAATCTGCTTAAACATGGCCTCAAGTTCTTTAAGTACACCCTCCTTCGCGGCCTCAAGAGGTGCTCTTAAAGCACTATGTTGATGCAGAACGGCTAAATGTTGGGGGTTAAACTGAGCTGATTCCAAGATTTCAGGAGTTTCGGCTGCTTCAGCGGCTTCGGAATCGGGTGGCTCGGGGGTGTTTGCGGGCATGTTGGTGGGGTTATTTTTTGCGGTTTAATGGAACTTTTATACTATAGGCTCCGCGCCAGTCACTACATTCAACTCCTTCTCCAAGCAATTCTTGGAGTCTATCTAAAATGCCTTTATGAATTTCGGCTATCTCTGCTTCTTTTTGAGCTATAGCCTCGCGGCTCTCTTCTTTTTTAAGATGCAAATCTTCAATCTGAATATCTTCTATATCGTTTAATAATTGATAGACTCTGCCCGAATAACCATTAGTCGAAGTACTAATATACAAGCTATAGGGATCTTCATGCTCTTTATGTCTGTGACACTCATCTACTCCTAATCCTAAACTTGCAACAACGTTTCTAACATGTTGCATTATTCTTGTATCCCTGAATTGTCGGGCTTTCTTCCGGTCTAATTCGGCGCTTAAATTTGCTACGTCAGCCTCAAATTGAGTTGATCTTGTTGGGCGCTCTAACGTAATAGTGAATTCTCTGTATCCATCAACATCGGAAGAGGTTATTTTTGCGTTAGGAAATAATCGCATTATTAATTTCTGATCATCCTGTTTTATAGAGCCCATGATAACGCTCTCTCCTGTAGGAATGATTTTTATTTTTAAAGAGAATACTTCCAACCCTTTTCCTTTTAAAACTACTTCAATGCTATTTTCTAATTCTTGTTCAACTTGTGCATGTCGCCAAATAGCTTCATGTTGCGCGCCTAGCTGATCACAATGAGCGAAAAACTCTCCAGCTAAATCTGGAGGAAGTTGACTAACTAGATCGAAGGGTTGTGCTGCATCGGCAGCATTTTGGGGTGTGTCTGACATTTTAAGGTGGGTTTAGGGTGGAGATCTTTGTACACCTTGAGGGTGTTTTTTGTCAATATGTTGCGTTTTTGGGCTCGTCACGGCATCATAAGACCACTATGGGACAAATTCGTGTTTTACCAGATCAATTAGTTAATCAAATCGCGGCTGGCGAGGTAATTGAGCGGCCGGCTTCAATTGTAAAAGAGTTATTAGAAAACGCGATTGACGCCAAGGCAACTCATATTACGGTCGAAATTTCCAAAGGCGGCACCGAGAAAATTGTGATAACTGATGATGGCGTGGGAATGGATGAAATGGATGCGCGGCTGGCTTTTGAGAGGCACGCGACCAGTAAGATTCGGAATTTGGATGATTTGTCGAAACTCGGAACCCTGGGTTTTCGCGGCGAAGCGCTGGCCAGTATTGCCTCGGTTTCAAATGTAACGCTACAGACCAAACGCGAGGATGCGCTGGGTGGAATTCGCCTAGAAATGGAAGGAGGAAAAGATCCGGTGGTAACAGCTGCGGGGTGTCCGGTTGGAACAAAAATGGAGATTTCTAATCTGTTTTTTAATACTCCGGCGCGTAAAAAATATTTGAAAAGCGAACAAACTCAGTACCGTCATATTTTAGATGCGGTACAGGATGCGGCCCTGTCTCATCCGGAGA
>CAXCBS010000041.1:0-9723 GCA_963980845.1 uncultured Candidatus Peregrinibacteria bacterium
GCAGGATCCGCTTTTGTTTCATCGCACGATTATGGAAAACATTCGCTATGGGCGACTCGGTGCCTCTGATAAGGAGGTAATGGCCGCGGCCCGGCTGGCGCGATGTCATGATTTTATTAATAAATTCCCTAAGAAATATAAGACTTTTGTTGGGGAGCGCGGGGTAAAATTGTCTGGTGGCGAACGCCAGCGGGTGGCTATTGCCCGCGCGATTTTGAGTAATACTAAGATTTTGATTTTGGATGAAGCAACTTCGAGCTTGGATTCTGAATCTGAAAAACTAATTCAAGAAGCCTTGGCTAATCTAATGAAGCACAAGACGACTTTTATTATTGCGCACCGGCTTTCCACAATTGTGAACATGGATCGGATTGTTGTGCTTGATGGTGGACGAATTGTAGAACAAGGCACGCATCACGAGTTGATTCGTCAAAAAAACAGCCTGTATGAAAAACTCTGGGGGCTGCAAGTTGGCGGGTATTTGGAGTAAATTAATCAGACAGAGTCACAGTACACTCCACTCTAAACTGACACTCATCACAAACAGTGCTTAACTTGGCATCTGGGTTCATTGCCGAGCAAGTTTGAATGTCTGGACTAAGATCCCCTTCCCCCAAAAAAGATTCTAAATGTTGAGTTCCTTCGGCTAAACGAGATTCTAATTCATTGTCGTATTCTTGGACTGGTTCTTCTTTTGGCATGGTTTGTTTTTTAAGCGAGCGCAATTTAAGGGCTTTTTTAAATGAAGTCAAACCTTTACCTTGACATGTTTCAACTTACATGTTTAAGTAAGGGCCACATTTTATCCACCCACCCCCATGTCATCAAATTCCACTGATGCTCCAGAAGGAGCGTCTACCGAAACCGTACCTCCAAGCGCAGTGACAATTATGCGCGGGCTTGTATTGGCTGATTCATCAGCAAAAAAAGCTCGGCTTTCTCAAGTTATTTTTGAGATCGAATACAAAACCGAACAAATCGAAAGCAAATTTGAAGAGATTCAAAAAACCCACGCAAGAAGAAATTTTGCTAGAGAAGATATTGATTTCCTGGATGATCCAAGCCAAGGGATTGCTTTTTATGAAGAGCGTGGCTTTGCAGATGCGGATCTTATTGCTGAAGCTTATGGACATTTAGAATCCTTAAAAAAAGAGGAAGAGGCACTAAGCAAAAAAATCGCAAGATTAACAGAAGAAACTGATGCACTAAGAATAGAAATTGAGGCTCTAAAAGAGGAGCCTTCCTACGTAGGCCATAAACAAGATTTAGAAAATGAAGAACAACAAACTCAAGCAGTAAAAACTATTTCTAAACTCTATGTACACACTCTTTCTGAGCTAAGAGACGTTTTAATAGAAATGAATGGCCTGGCTTCTGATTATCATCGGGACATGGGGTATTTGAGAGGTAAATTAGAGCCAAAGATAAAGGATTTTGACCAAGCTCTTTCAGATATGTTTTGGGATAGATATGATGAATTACCAAATCATTTACATGAACTTTTTTCAATTGCTGTTGAGGACATAACTTCTAACCAGCCACTGACAGGCTCTCAAATTCGAGAAATGTTAAATAACTTCGAAGCTCTTGAAGATCGGAAATGGTCTTCTCCAAGAGCTTATAAAAAACTCTTAGATATAAGAAAAGACTATAAGTGGGAAGATTTTGAACTGGAAGAAGAGTTAGTAAAGGATACTAACAAAAGAATCAGAACATCACTAAAACGCCTGACAGTTCTTGCCGCAAAACTAACCCCAGCACTAGAAGAAGGTGAGACAAAAGAAGATTTCTGGACAAGTGTCCCAGAGGCTGGGCAACATGTCCCAGATGATCAGTCTCTTTCTTCTATACAAACAAGTCTAATCCCTGCAGCTAGAATGCTAAAAACTATTTACGGAAATTTAGGGCCCTGGAAAGAACACGTCGCTAATTTTAAACCCGTAAAAGCTGCTAATGAAGCTCTTCAAGGTCTTTTGGCTCTGCCTAAATTTCAAGAACGAGCTCCCAAAACATTATCTGACAAATGGCCAAAAAGGTTTACTGAACAGCCTTAATTAATAATCCACCCACCCCCATGCCCGATCCCTTATCCGCTATATCTACTTTTATTGACGAAAGTATTCCTGACTACACCCACGCATTTGTGGCGGCCATAGAGGATCGCCAAGATATTCGAGCACGAGAAGGCGGAGATCAAAGGGAGACGATTGAACTTATCAATATTAAAGAAAATCTTGACGCACTTGAACGCCAAAAGGCTGAACAGGAGCAAAGCCTGCGAGAATTTGAAGAAGCGCAAGCTGAAATATCTTCAAAACTTGAAGAATGGAGAGGCTCTTCCAATGTTGAAGTTAATGAAATTGAGGCAGCAGAAGGAATTTTAAAATACCTTGAAGTACGTATTGATACTCTGCGTCGTCACATTGAAACTTGGACAAAAGAAATCGAAGAAGTTTCTCAATCTGAACCGTGGCATGAGCATCTAGAAGCTGAAAAGGAGCGTGCTAAAACTATCACTGAACGCCTGGACCGTATTAGAGTTTTTAGACTTATGGCAGATGAGCAACTGGATGATTTTGACACCCTAAATCAACGTTTAGAATTATATAAAAAAATGAAAGAAGACCTTGATGCAACAGAAAAAGAATTTAACAAATTACACAGGGATTTGATTGGAGACTATAGACAAAAATTTGCCCAGCTCTCTCCGGGCTTACAACAACGGCTTTTTCCTGGGCCGATGGTTCTTGATTACAAGGATATAAAAACCTTAATTGAAGGGTTTAAAGATATTACTAAATCCTCTTTTACAAATCTTTTGGCTTATCCCAAACTTCTAAAATTGGCCGATGACCCACGTATTGCAGAATGCAAAAAAGAAGAAAAAGAATTAGAGAAGACTAAAAGAGAGGTTTCTTCTATGAAGGCAAAAATTTTGAATCACATGCAAAACCCGAAAGTTGCAACTGAAGATCACGAGAATGAGGCGGCGCCTCTAGAATCGTTTGATTGGGCACAGCTGAGCGCAGATCTTTGGGCCATGCCAGTTGGAGGAGAAAAAAACCAAGTTAGATCTGATCTGGAACATCTAAAAAAAGGCCTTGAGAATGCTATTGTTCGTTTTCAAGAAATTTTTGGTAGCGCCGCTGAACCTGAATGTGCCCATTTTAATTATATGCTAGCTAAAATCCGTTTAGTCCTAGCTCCCCCTATGAATTGTCTTCCACTCGGATGAATAAACCCTCAGAAACTCCTTTAGCGCAAAAAGTAATTATCGGCTTAGCCGTGGCTATAGCCGCAATGGCGGCTGTTCGAGGAGGTTGTCGCTACCATCTTTTAAAAACAGCCGGACTTGAGCCTGCGGAAGAGCCGGTGGCGCTGAAAGCGCAGCCTGATGACGAGGAGGCGGAAGCCGCAGATTTGCCACCCGAACCAACTCCCACCGAGCCCCCACCGTGGCCAGAGGTTTTGAGTACTGATGGATGTCACGCGGATAACCCTGAAGTTCGTGCTTGGATAGAGGCGCTGGGGCCTTTTCCAGATATGGAGGAGGCTGCTCACATTGCTGTTGCGGATGGATGCCTTATGGCCGACGCAATGAACACTGCTTTAGCCCAAGAAAGCGAAAAATCTATCCAAGAAACAGTTGATCTACTTATTGATAGCTTAGAATTAAATGGATTTGAGGTTGGAGCTGTGGAATATACTGGTTTTTCAGCTTCTTTTGAGGCTGATTACACGGTTACTGCTAAGCGGATTAGAGAACGCGACGGCGACGAAGCAGCGCAGGAATTTATTGATTCTGGTGCGAGTATTAGCTCAATAGTAGTTGGAAGTCCTATCTATGATGAAGAAGGTACTCCTTTTTATCCTGGATCTGTTTATAGCGCTTTTAATAATTTTGGCATGGAATATAAGGCTAATTCACCGGAGGAGTTGGCCCAGATTATATTTGGAATAATGATGAATGGGTAAAACTGGTGTCCCCGGTAGGAGTCGAACCTACATCTAAACCTTAGGAGGGTCTTGTTCTATCCATTGAACTACGAGGACTTATTTCGCGATTAGGATAACGATTGGGCTTGATTTAGTCTACCTTTAATTGGGATGAAGAGCCTTGGGGGGGATATAACTATTTGCGCAAATGGGATAGCTTGACTTAAATAACATAAATAAACCTGTCGGAAAATTGTTGTGTCAAACGTAACCTCCTATTATGGAGGGATTTTTTGAGTGTTAAATTTAATTTACTCGAATCACACAACATTTGACCGTAGACCTACGGGAGAATTATTTTTTGATTTTTGTGATAGGAGTCTAGCTTGACAGGTATAAAATGATTTCAGGTTGCGCTAAATCAACATGTCAAATTTAGGCTGCGGTATAACAAAAACCTAACCCAACTGCGGTGTTAACACTACAAACGATGTGGCGTCTTCGGGCAATGAACTGCGACCAGCAATTTGCAAACTTTCTTGTGGCTCATTTTGCGTGCCAACTTCTTTTAGAAACGGTTCAATGTCTTGGAGTTCAGGCTCGGTTTTTAGGCCGCTGATTTTATAATGCATTGGGACAACGATGCGAGGATCTATTTGCTCTATAACCTGATGAGCGGTTTTGTGATCAATCGTAGTACCACCGCCAACTGGAATTAACAAAATATCAATATCACCAATGGCTTCAACCATGTCGTCAGTTAGTTTGTGACCAAGATCGCCTAGGTGACAAACGCGAATCCCATCAAGTTCAAAAAAGAAAATTAGACTTTTGCCGCGCGTGGCAACTTTTTCATCGGCTTCTTCTGACTTTTTGAAATGAAAACATTCGAGAGCGGTCATCATGACTCCCCCAGCTTCGTATTCGCCGGGCCAGTCAAACACACGAGGTTCACCTTCGACGGCAGCCACATTATTATGGCTGGCATGATCGTGGCTAACACTAAGAATGTCGGCTTTTAACTGAGGTAGTTTAAGGCCGATTTCCCCATACGGGTCAGTGACAACAGTTATTTTGTTGCCTTTGAGAGTAAAACAGGATTGTCCGTGCCAAGTAATTTCCATACGGCGGCATTTTAGCATGTGGTATTATTGGTGTCGACAAATAATTTTTAAATCCTCCAAAAATGGCTCTAATAACAAAAGTTTTGGCTCGTGAAGTTCTTGATTCCCGCGGAAATCCAACGGTAGAAGTTGAATTATGGGCTGGTGATTTTCATGGTCGCGCAATTGTTCCAAGTGGTGCTTCAACAGGAGAACACGAGGCAGTTGAACTGCGTGATGGTGACCCTTCGCGCTATTTAGGAAAAGGTGTTTTAAAAGCGGTTTCCAATGTAAATGGTGAAATTGCGGAAAAATTAGTAGGAATGGATACATTAGATCAAGAAGTGATTGATAAAGCCTTAATTGACCTGGACGGGACAGAGAACAAGGGACGACTCGGGGCAAATGCAATACTGGGCGCCTCCCTAGCCAACGCCTATGCTGCGGCCCAAGAAAAAGGACTCCCCCTATTTAAATCACTCTATGAAAAAGCCCACGTCCTCCCCACTCCAATGATGAATATTATGAACGGCGGCAAACACGCGGACAGCGGCCTCGATATCCAAGAGTTCATGGTTATGCCGGTCGGCGCCAAATCATTCAAGGAAGCGCTCCGCATGGGCGCAGAAATTTTCCATAATCTCAAAAAAATCCTAAAAGAGGCTGGTCTCATGACTGCCGTGGGTGATGAAGGTGGCTTTGCGCCAAACCTCCCCCACAATGAGGCGGCCTTTGACTACATCATGAAAGCAATTGAAAAAGCCGGCTACAAACCTGGAGAAGAGGTGCTTCTTGCCATTGACGCGGCCGCCTCCGAGTTCCACGAAGAAGACGGTTACCACATCAAAATCGATGGCGAACCACAAGTTTTAAATGGCGCGGAAATGGTAGATTTTTACGCTGGGTTGGTCGAAAAATACCCACTTATCTCAATCGAAGACGGTCACGACGAAAACGACTGGGAAGGCTGGAAATTAATGAACGAACGGCTGGGAGAAAAAGTCCAAATTATGGGTGACGATCTCCTGGTAACCAACGTTAAACGCCTACAAAAAGCAATTGATGAAAAAGTTGGAAACTCAATCTTAATTAAACTCAACCAAATCGGCACCCTCACCGAAACCATCGAGGCCATAAAAATGGCGCACGAGGCGGGCTGGACTGCGGTCGTCTCTCACCGCTCTGGTGAAACCGAAGACACGACTATTGCGGACCTGGTGGTAGCCCGCGAAACCGGTCAGATTAAGACTGGATCACTGTGCCGAACAGATCGTGTGGCCAAATACAATCAACTGCTCCGGATCGAGGAGATGCTCGGTGAGCGGGCGGTGTATCTGGGGCGCGAGGCGTTTTCACAATTAAATTAATTATTCTTTAATTTTCATTTCTATGAAAAAAACTATTTCAATTCTCGCAATCATTGGAATTAGCGCGCTTCTTTTAGGCTGCACTACAGCCGAAACTGTCACTGTAGTTAATGATGGCGTAGAAACAACTTTCACTCCTGCAGAAGGAGACTGGTGTGGTGATGATTGTATTGTTTATCCAGAAAACGGATTTACTTATGTTCTCCAAGCTGATGATGGTCTTTTCCATAGGCATTTTGATGGACCTGAAATCTCTGAAGAAGCTCAACAAGAAGTTATTGAACAGATTGAGGCGGCTGAGGAAAAATATGGAGATAATTAATAGGCTCGCCTGCGGCTCGCTGCGCGAAAGCGGGATTTTATCCCGTTTCCCGTATAGTAAAAACCACCCTTCAAGGCTTTCTATTAGTAGTTTTTTGTTTTTATTTTGCTACTCAGAGGTCCCTATGACGAGTGGTTTTTGATGAGGTGATCCTATCCTCGGTTTTTATGCGCTGCCGTGCTTTGGTTTAATATATAGGCCTAACCAGAGCCGTCTGTTTAACGTGCGTCCAGACTGACACCTTACGGGTCAATGGGGAAACACCAGACTATTTCTAACGAGCGGAAGTTCCTGGTCAAGGGAACAACCATCACAGAGCAGAGTCGGTGAAACGAGGATTATAGCGGGGGATCCTCGCCTCGCCGCCTATGCTCTATGGCGGCTCCAGTCCGGGAAAGGGATGAACCGCTTTCCTAGAGATTGGAAGAAAGGCTAAACTTTGCGTCCTCCTCAATGATCAATTTGTAATGATGGGTGAAGGAGGGAAAGAGTGCCAAGTTGTGAAAGAGCAATGCGTTTAAAGAAGTTTTGTTTTTGTTCTTTTTTGTTTTTGTTTTGATTTCTGTTTTGTTGAAATCATGAAATATTACTCCCACGCGCAAGAAACGTCAAACTATTGCTCTAGCGTGAATTAGAGGTTTATTCTTTAAGTTAAGGATTTAACCTTAAAATTCCCCATACTTTTTTTATACATCTGTTGAACCCAATTCTGTTGATTCTGATTCTTCTTTAATTTTATCAGGATCCACCTGCTCTTCTCCCAATTCTTCAAGTATCATTCCGACCTCGATAATAATAATTGATTCTATCAAAAGGTTTCTTCGCATATCTATAATATGATGCAAAGCCACCCCGGACTCGAAATCTTCATTAGTAATAGACTTGTTTTCCGTTTTTAAATCTCCAGTATCAGAAATCTGATCAACTGCTCCGTCACCGTCTATGTCTGTTACAAACAGGTTTTGGCTAAAAGATCCGCCAACAACGCTTGCTAGTTCTGCCTCCATGTGAGAGGTCCTCTCTCCAGATACGACACTATCGTACTCAGTTAAAACCAAAGTACTCCCTGTGGGCAAAGATACTTCTTTTATTCGAGGGAAAGTGTAGTTAATTGTTCGAGCGCACTCTTCTCCGGAGGGATCGGTATAAACCCAATACTCAGTTTGAGGATGAGCGGTATAGCCGTTCATTTCGTTTTGAGGAAAATTGAAAACAACCGAGCTTGTAAAATTTGCCTCATCTCTTTCGCACTCCGGCAATTTATCAAGTTTTAACCTAATATTACTTTGGGTTTGCGCTAAATCTGCCGCCCAATGTTCTAGTGAGCCATTATGCACACACCCAGACAAAGCCAAGGCTGCTAATGGGGCGGCAACACGAGATAGGTTGCGCGAAGAAGTGATAAGTTTTTTTGTTAGTGGGCCTTATTTTTGCCTCTTTACCTTAATATGTCAAGCTCTTGAAGAACAAAAAAGGGGATGCTATTCTATTTTCACTATGAAAAAGTCTTTTCGCATCGCAGTTCTGGCCTCTACTAATGGCACTGATTTACAGGCTATTATTAATGAAATTGAAGCCGGTAAAATGCCGGGAGTGAAGTTGGCGGTAGTAGCTTCAAACAAGAAAAATTGCTACGCCCTACAGCGAGCCAAAGAACAAGGTTATGACACAGTTTTTGTTGATCCAAAAGGAAAATCTCGCGAGGAATTTGACCGCAAGCTGGCCGAGGCGCTCGATGAAAAACAGGTGGATTTGATTGTTTTGGTGGGTTATATGCGGATTCTCTCGGATGAATTTGTGCAACATTTTAAATGGCGCATTATTAATGTGCATCCGGCCTTATTACCTAAATTTGGTGGGCCAGGTTATTTTGGGGCTAATGTTCATGAGGCGGTACTAGAGAGTGGCGATAAAAAAACCGGCATGACTATTCATTTTGTAACTGAAAAATGTGACGCCGGCCCGATTATCCACCAAGCCGAAACCGAAGTTGAACCTGGAGACACAGCCGATCACTTAAAAGCAAAAGTCCAATCCTTAGAAATGAAATGGTATCCAGAAGTTATTCGCTGGATTCAACATGGGAAAATTGTGATTGATTAAGTATAATAAAAAAACAATGGAAGAAACTGTATTAGAAAAATCTGACGAAACTAAAGTCCTTACAAACGGCAATGGCCATGCTAAGACTGATATTTCACCTGAGCCTCTTAAGGAAGGAACTTGCGATGGACATAAACGTCGCTGTACAACCTGGATGGTTGGTGGAGTGGCCGGAGCTGGGATTAATTCCACTGGCGAGCTGTTTGGGCGCTGTTTTACGCGCGGGGGCTTGAATGTTTTTGCTTATTTAGAATATCCTTCCTTGATTCGTGGTGGACACAACAGTTATCACATTCGCGTTAGCCCGGCTCAAATCTATTCGCAAATTCGTGAAATTGATCTGCTGCTGTGTTTGAATCGCGAGACTTTTGATCTTCATCATGATGATATTTCGGCTACGGGGGGAATTGTTTTTGATCCTGAGGATTTTGATATTGCCGAAGATGAGGTTAAAAAAGGAGTTTCTTGGTTCCCGGTACCTTTTGGCAAAATTGTAAAAGAAAATGAAGGAATGGATGTGATGCGAAATATGGTGGCGCTGGGAGCGTCGCTGGCACTTCTTAGCTATCCACTTAATTATTTGAATGATTTGATTGCGCACCAATTTGGGAAAAAAGGTGAAAAAGTTGTGGAACTGAATAAAAAAATGGCCAAAGCAGGTTATGAATATATGAAATCGCATTTTGATCCTGATAAGTTCCCACACCAAGTTAAGCCGACTGAAGAGGAGGCCCGAATGCTTATGACCGGGAATCAGGCTTTTTCTTATGGAGCAATGGCTGCAGGTTGTAAATTTTTTGCAGCTTATCCCATGACCCCGGCTTCATCGACCTTAAGCGTTTTTGCTAAGCACGATCAGGAACTTGGCATGGTTATTCGCCAAACCGAAGAC
>CAXCBS010000042.1:0-9603 GCA_963980845.1 uncultured Candidatus Peregrinibacteria bacterium
GAAAGTTCCATGTTTGAGAGGGGTTATTTAAATACTTGTTAAAGTATATCACAGGGGGATACACACATGGTGTTCGAATCTTTGGAAGAATTGAACTCTTGACTTAATCGTTAAAATCGTCATAATAAAATCTATTAACTCAGACTTCTATGAGTGAAGAGGGTAAAAATCATGAATTAGTGAGGCGGACAGAAAGTGATTTGGCGACTCGGTCTGAACGGCAATTACAGGAATATCATGTTGAACAAACTCATCGGGAGATCGCATCAATTAGGGAGACTGTTGACAGCGCTGTTTCGAGAAAGGATTACACAACGAGCAACTCGGCTGGCCCTAGAGAACTTACTGCAGAGTTGAGCTCAGATGCTCAGGATGCCCTAGATGAAAGTAATCAGTTCTTAGGTGGTTTAGTTCAAATAGGAGTAGCTAATAACAGTCAATTAGATGCAATAAGAGAGTCATCAGATGTTAATGCTCGCGCCAACGTAAAAACACACAATCAAGTGGTCTTGGTCCGAAAGGGGACAGATGAGTTGCCTGAAATTAGAAGGATAGTTAGTAATCTAACCGCAGTTGGGGCCGCTAATTTAGGAGCCACAGCTATTGGAGCCTATGAAGCAGGTAGAACAGCAGATGCGGTTGTAGAACTTAGCGAACGAATTGAAGGATGCTTAGATGACATAGCTTATGGCGTTGAAGAAGTACATGGAGCTGTGGAAGTAGTTTCCGATCAGGTTGAAGATCTAACAAGAGAGGTAGGTAAAGGGTTTAGGGCTACAATTGACGTTTTAGGGGATGTTCATGCTGATATGAAAAGAGAAGGGGAGGCGACGCGTAGTACAATTATTGATTGCACTGTAGCTTTGGGCACGGCTTTGGATTTAGGCTTTAGTGGTATTTCTAGTCAAATGGAAGGATTAAGAGGTGATCATCAAAAATATGCTCTAGCTCTAATACAGTCTCTTGAAGCTTTTAATATACAACACCAAAGATCGCACGCTGAATTAAAAGCAGAAGTAACAAGAGTTGCAGAGAATAAAAATGCTCTAAATGCTAATGAAAGATATTCGTTTGCATTAAATCATTTCGAAGTGGGGAATATAATAGGTGCTACTGCTGAGCTTGATCAGGTGTTCGAAGCTCAAAGCACTCATCTGCCAGGGTTATTACTTCTTGCAAGGATTGCCGCCTCTAAAGCAGAATGGGCAAATGCCAAAGATACTTATTACCTTGCCTCCAAGCTAGCTGTAGTGGCTAAAGACCCTTTAGCTTATGACACTGCCATAATAGGACTAGCTAGAGTTGAAAAAACTGTTGGTAATGACAGTAGAGCAGAAGAGCTTTTGAGTACAGGGTCTCTAGAGTGGGTAAAAGCTGTTAAATCTCGGCGGGGACCCAAGCCAGTAAATTTGAGTTTTGAATCGACTAAACGAATAGCCAAGGAAGCGGGAGATTCCATAGATGTCAAAGCGATAATAGATAATTTACCTGATGAGTGTGACGTGGAAGATTGTGCGGAATTAAAATCACTTTTGATTGGTTTTAAAACTTCATGTCATTGGATTGCTATTCAGTTTGAAAAATCTTTACGAGCTAAAACAAAATGTACAAATGAGGAGAGGCAGGATTTCAAGCGCAGAGCGGCTAAACTTAGACGCGGTTTTTCTATGCAAAGAGAACTGCTTAAAAGGCTTCATCAGAATGGGGCTGACGCAGAAATTTCAACTGTGAAGTGCCGCATAGAAGATCTAATCAGGTTTCAAGGTAAAGTCCATAAGTTGGTTTGGGATTTAGATGGTAATGCAAATCATACTTTTCGGCTCACTCTACAAGTGTTTAATGAAATGGCCCACTTAGCATCGGAAGCGGGGATAGGCCCTCCAGAGCCAGATCGCTCGATATAGTTAGTTAGAAAGATAAAAGAACATCCAATTAATAGAAGAGTAAGGAATGGATAGGGTTTTAGAGAAATAAGAGACAAGTGATGGGAATATCCATTTGCTTCGCAAATGTTTTACGGCGGGCGTCACTCGAACATGGTCAAACAAGTTTGCCCGCGTCTCTCGTTCCTACGCCGCATCGAACCTCCGGTTCTTTCCCATTCACCACAAAACAAAAACCCGACCCTCTGGGCCGGCTTTTCATTTTGGAGCGGGTGATGGGAATCGAACCCACCTCTTCAGGTTGGAAACCTGACATAATAGCCACTATACGACACCCGCTTAATCTGATTGTGTGCATATTATAAAGCGAATCTCCTGAAAAACAACATTATTTACACTTGGCGCGCCCTTCACTTTCTAATATGATAAAAACCGGCCCTAACCCTCCACAAAATGCAGCAATATTTAAGTCTCGTAAAAGAGATTCTCGAAAACGGTGAGAAAAAAGAAGATCGCACTGGTGTTGGTACGATTTCGATTTTTGGAGCGCAACGAAAATATGACCTCCGTGAAGGGTTTCCATTACTCACTACCAAAAAGGTTTTATTTCCAGCCGTGCTCCGGGAACTTTTATGGTTTTTAGACGGCTCTACTAACATCAACAACAACCTGGCTGAGCACACTCCAATTTGGAATGCCTGGGCCGATCCAGATGGTGAGCTTGGACCTGTTTACGGATATCAATGGCGGAAATGGGACAGTTTTAGCAAGAATGAAGAAGGGGAGTATGAAAAATCCCACATTGATCAAATTCAAGAAGTAATCGACACCATTAAAACCAATCCCGACTCGCGTCGAATCTTGGTAAATGCCTGGAACGTGGCTGATGTGCCACGTATGAAATTACCGCCGTGTCATCTGTTATTTCAGTTTTATGTAGTTAATGGACGACTCGATTGCCAACTGTATCAGCGTAGTGCTGATGTGGCGCTGGGTGTTCCTTTTAACATTGCAAGTTACGCCACGCTCATGCACATGATGGCCCACGAATGCGACCTTGAGCCTGGAATTTTCACACACACCACTGGCGATACGCACATTTACCTTAATCATGTTGAGGGAATGAAAGAGCAACTAACTCGCACTCCAGGGGAACTCCCAACCTTAAAAATGGCCAAAAAACCATTCTGGGATCTTAAGTTCGAGGACTTTGAAATCGAAAACTATAAACACGACAAATTTATTAAATTTCCAATCGCAGTATGACCAAGTTTCACGTAATCGTAGCAATGGATGAAAACCGCGGCATCGGTAAAGATGGTGACCTACCGTGGCATTTATCAAAAGATCTTAAATATTTCGCACGAATCACCAAAAAAACCAAAGACCCAAACAAGCAAAACGCGGTTATTATGGGCCGCAAAACATGGGAATCTATACCTGATAAATACCGCCCGCTTAAAGATCGTCTCAACATTGTCCTTTCTCGCAACGCCGACTATATGGTGGTGCCAGATATTAAGCTAGCTCGCACATTTGACGATGCGCTCGAAGTGGCCGAAGAAAACAACGTGGAAACAATTTTTGTAATTGGCGGCGCTTACGTTTTTGAACAAGCCCTTATTCGTCCAGATTGCGACGGTGTTTATTTAACTGAAATTCTAAAATCATTTAACTGCGACGCCCACCTCGCCGCCATTGACGAAAACAGGTTCAAAAGAGTCGAGGAATCCGAAATTCACGAAGAAAAGAATATCAAATTTAGATTTGTAATTTATCGCGCTTAACTTAAGTCATGAAAAAAGCTTTTCAAATCACAGGAATAGCCTTATTAGGAGCCGCTTTTTTCTTTTCTAAGGGAATGGCAATTATGATATCGCAATTTGAATCTGCTTCTCAATCCGAAACATCAACACTCGAAGTTGTTCCATTAACTGAGGGCCCTTCACTTTTAACTAGTCTTCTTAGTTTGGCTAGCACGGATGAGGAACCAGGAAATCCTTTTAATCTCCTTATCGCTGGTAAGCACGGGGCCAATGTAGACACCATGATTTTCGCTCAAATCGACCCCCTAGACGAAACCGTGCACTTAATTAGCATTCCACGTGACCTTCACCACCAAGACCGCAAAATCAATAGTGTTTACGCTGATTACGGCATGGAAGAACTCACTAAACGCATCTCCGAAATATCTGGTCAACCAATCACAGAATACATCCTAGTAGACATGTATGTGTTCAAGGACTTAGTCGACTTAATCGGCGGCATCGACATTACTTTAACCGAGGATCTTGTTGATCCTAGCTACAAAATTATCGAAGAAGACGGCACCGAAACCACTCTCAATTATCCAGCCGGAGACTATCATCTAAGCGGCACCGAAGCGCTCCGAATTGCTCGTTCTCGCCACACTACCTCTGATTATTCCCGCGCTGCCCGCCAGCAAATAATTCTCGATGGCATCCGCGTCAAAGCGCAAGAACTTGGTTTCGGCGACGCGCTCACCATCCTGCAAATCATTCAAACCGTGCTAGCTAACACCGAGACCAATATCAGTCTCGAAAAAGCTACTCTCTACTATCTTAATTACAAAGATTTCCTCCGTAATCACGGCTATGTTCTTAGTACAAGTAACGCCCTAGACATGAAGCTTTTACCTGTAGATTACGAAACTTCCATGCAGGTTGAAGTCTGCGAAGACGTGGCCGGCGAGCAAGTTTGCGAAACTAAAAACGCCATCTACACTCTCCAGCCACACGAGGATGATTGGGACTATGTGAAGTGGTATTTCGATGGTATCCTTGGCTCATGAAATCATTAATCATCTACACCGACGGCAGCTGTTTAGGAAACCCCGGACCAGGAGGTTGGGGAGCTATTATTAAAGATGGACAAAAAGAAACCGTCCTTTCTGGTGGCGAAGACGGTACCACCAACAACCGCATGGAAATGATGGCCGTAATTGAGGCTCTCAAATGGGTGAGTGAACATGATAAAGACCGAGAAATTCAGGTTTATTCAGACTCTAGCCTCATAATAAATACCCTAAACGATGATTGGAAAAGAAAAACCAACGGCGACCTCTGGGCGGCGCTAGACGAAGCGCGCGCCGAACTCAAAATCGAATGGAATTGGGTCAAAGGCCACGCCGGCACACCCTTAAACGAACGTTGCGATCAATTAGCCGTAGCCGAAGCTGAAAAAGTTTCCAAAAAAACACCAAAAGACGCTCCCAAATCTGCAAAAACCACTTCACACGATGACGGATTGTTTGTTTGCGCGGCTTGCGGAACCGCCTCAATTGGCCTGCTTGGTTACATGTCTGACTCTGATATGATCCGCGTGGATTGCCCACATTGTGGTCGCTATATCAAATTTGCCTCACCAACTCCCGAAAACTTAGACCGCGCCAAAAAACGCCCTCTTGTTACCAAGGACCAACTTGAAAAATTCAAACAAAAAGCCAGCGACGAAGGAGCACCTCTTTCCGAACGCCAGGTTAAAAACATCAAACGAATGACTCAGGACGAGGCAACAGTTACTCTCGAAGCCGAACAAACGTTGTTTTAGGGGCGATTCTTAAACTAGAGCGTCTAATTTCTTGGCTAGCTCTTCTTTTGGAACAAAACCAACCGCTTGATCCACGATTTCACCACCTTTGAAAAACACAATAGTTGGAATACTCATTACACCGTATTTGCCAGCTGTGGCCCCGGCGTTATCAACATCAACTTTTCCGATTTTTACTTTGCCTTCGTATTCAGTGGCAAGTTCGTCAATAACAGGAGCGAGCATCTTGCAAGGACCACACCAATCAGCATAAAAATCTACTAAAACAGGGATGTCAGATTTAAGTACTTCGGCTTCAAAATTGTCGTCAGTAAATTGCGCAGACATAATTAATTTGGGTTATAAATAAAGCATAATTATTATAGTTATTTGGGCCCAAAAAGAAACCCAAATTTTGTAACCTACACCCCTTGCGTAACAGGCTGGTTTATGTTATAATTAAATAATGGTTTTATCACTTAATCCAAAAAACATGAAAAACCAACAAAAACCAAAATCAAAACACAAACACTTAAAGCCACTCTTGGCTGGACTTGGCTTTGCCGTTATTGTGTTTGGAATTTCACTTACTTCTAGTGGAGCCCTATTTCAGGGAGCGTTCAAAGCTAAAAAAGGCCCAGGATCTTTTCAAGATCTAGATGACTCAAAAGTAAGGCCCGGATTAATTGAGCATCGTCCTGCTGAGGAGGAAGAAGTTGTAGAGGAAGAAGCAGCTCTCCCAGATTTCGTTGTCGATCACATATCCCTTACCGGGGCAAATGAGTTGAAATTTGCAGTGTCCAATCAAGGAGAGGCAGATGTCACCGATAGCGTACATATTTTTGTATATATTGATGAAGAAGACGTCTCTTGGACTTATAGTTCTATTACCCTTCCGGACCCAGATTTCTTATTAGCTGGAGGAGAAACAACAATAATCCCACAAATTTTAGATCAAGGTGAACATGAAATAGAAGTATGTGTTGATGCGACGGACGCCGTTGTCGAATCTAATGAAACTAATAACTGCATGGAGGCAACGGTAGAAGTTTCTGGTTATACCACCTTTATAACTGATACTTCTGATGCCGAATGCCCAGGCGACGCACTTAGTGCCGGTTTAAGTGTGGCAGTTTATTGTTTTGCAATGCAGGCTAATAATAGCGGGTTTTATTTAGATGGATTGAGTTTAGAGGTAGAAGCAGATTTGTTAGACGGATCAGCATTAGGTGAAAGTGAGGGATGGGAAGTTTATGACTTAGATGATTTATCAACCATTCTAGGTTATGGAACTTATTCTGGCGGACAAGTTGAAATAGAGTTTTCTTCACCAGAGGAATTCAATTCTGGAGATGAGATGTCGTTTATAGTAAAAGCTCCTGTCACACTTGATGCAGCTCGCGCTACAGCGGCTAGCTTAGGTGTCTCAATTAATGGAGCGGTTTTGGACGGAGAATCTTATAGTGACCACTTTTTTGATAGTCTCCCAACCGAAACTCTAACGTTAAGTGAAGCTTAAATAGAATAATTTCGGATAGAGAGCCCCTAATTTTTAGGGGCTCTTTTTATTGTGCAAACAGATAGAAAAAGGTATAATATTCAGATCACCTGAACCTAAAATCAATCTATGCGCACACTTTGGTCCAAAATTCTGTTAATAGTCCTACTAGTTTTGATAGTGGGACCGCTCGAAAGCGACCTGCAAATCAAAGCCCAGGCTGAATTTGAGAGTGATTCTGTGCGTGCTGACACCTTACAAGCCGAGGAGCTTATCCAGCTCCCAACAGAGTTAACTGCCTCTCTTGATGGGTCTGATTTTCGCTACGAAAACCAGACCACTTTTCTTTCTGAAATCCTTAAACCTAAGTTTGAGTTTGATGGCGTGGGCGTAGAATGGGAAGAAATCGAGCCACCACAAACAAACGTGGAGTTTCAGGTTAGATTTGAATATATGAGAGGGGAATGGGGACCTTGGAATGTGTTGCACCCCGACGAACCCGGCTCAATAGAAGAATTTGTGTCCACCAAACGTTCCAAATCAATTCAATACAAAGTGTTACTCCAAAGCAACGACGCTAGCGTAACTCCCCAGGTTAAAAACGTAAATTTTCACTACATCGACGGCTCCTACAAAAAAGGCGGCCAATCACCCAATTCAGAACTCAAAAAACTGACTTTTGGTAACGATGAATTAAATATTATTTCTCGCGAAGAGTGGGGTGCTGATGAATCCTGGCGCACCAATGATTTTTTTGGTTATGTTCCGGATGAAAACATCGAAGAAGTAGAAACCGAAACCGAAGATATGAGCCCCGACGACGAGCCTACCATTCAAGAACTCTACCCCGAAGAATTCGAATTAGAAGATATAATTTACGAAGATGAAGACGGCAATGATCTCTATTGGCCACTCTCATACGCCACGGACGTGAACAAAATAATTGTTCATCACACAGCAGGTACAAATGGCCTGGAAAACGCCGAAGGATCCATCCGCGGAATTTACTATTATCACACGGTTCGCAAGGGCTGGGGAGATATTGGTTATAACTATTTAATCGACATTCACGGAAATATTTATGAAGGCCGCGCCGGTGGGGACAGCGTTGTTGCAGGACACGCACGCGGTAACAACACTGGCTCTCTTGGTATTGCGGTTATGGGTAATTATGAGGAGGAAAACATCTCTTACGAGGCACTTAAATCACTTGTGAGTTTAGTGCAGTCCAAGGCTGAATTGCACAACATAAACGCTGATGGTTTTAGTCGCTTCCGTGGTGAAGTAACACCAAATATTGGTGGTCACCGCGATTTTGGGCAAACACTTTGTCCGGGCAAAAACCTCTATTCAATGTTGCCCGCAGTACGCGATATTGCCGATTCTAATATTTCCAATACCGAAACTTCGTTACTCGAAGAGGGGATCGATGATCCATATGCTTTTGCCAACTCTAATTCATACGATGCGCTCATGATGACACCCGAAACTTCAGAAACTTTTACCTTAGAAATTAAAAATATTGGCACCGAAACTTGGGGCAATGAGACCTATCTTGTCGCTAACCGCAACTCTAATGCCGAGGCTCTTGTACACCTGGTAAAATCTGATGAAAACAGCTCCAGTGTTGCCTATATGAATGAATCCAGCGTTGAGTCTGGGGATTACGCCACGTTTGATATTACGGCCGAAGCTATGATGCGCGGTGGGTTTGAATCATTTGATGTAACCCCGATTTTTAATGGCACAAAAAAGACTAGTCATTATTTGAATTTGCCAGTTTTTGTAGCGAATCCATTGCTCACTTATAATTTATCTGATCTCTCGCAGAGCCAAGACCGAATCGAACAAAGCGAAGAAATTACCGGTAAAATTACTATCAAAAACACTGGTAATGTAACTTGGTATCGCGATGGACTTTATCCCATGACTTTATCTGGATTAGAGCTGCCTGAAGAGGTGGTGGAACCAGGAGAGTTTGCCACTTTTGACTACAGCTTTACTGTTTCTGGAACGCCTGGTGTGCATACTGAATATTTCACACCACAAATCGAAGGCGGTGATCCGTTTGAAGGCGGTTCAATTGGGGTGAGTGTATTGGTTTATGATTCTAGTACACAGGCGCAGTTTTATGACGCGGAAACAGATGACATATTTGAACCTGGTGAGAAAAAAGACGGGTGGTTAGATCTTACGAATATTGGAATTGAGACCTGGAGAAAAACTGGGAATAACGCGTTTAGTGTGGGATTGATTCATCATCCAGACATCCGCGTTACCACGCCAACATTACGCGCGACCACTGATCCGGGCGAGGTTGGACGACTTCAATTTACAATTACAGCTCCAGAAACACCTGGTGCTTACAAGATTTATTTACGGCCCCGATTAGGCAAGCAAAACTTAGTTCAGACTCCGTTTTATTACACCTTCACGGTTAAAGAGGAGGTTGTCGAATCCGTGACCGCAACCACAGCTCTGACCACCACCAGCGATCTCGATCAAGAAGAAATCCGCGTTAAACTTAATTTTGAAGGCGATCCCGTGCTCACAGCCGGCGGTGCTTTTGACGTTTATCGTGGCAATACTTTGTTTATGGATTTAGATGCCGGTGATGAGGTGAAAGTTTCGCTTCGCGGCGACAGTTATCAGATTGAATATGATGCTTACGCG
>CAXCBS010000043.1:0-9424 GCA_963980845.1 uncultured Candidatus Peregrinibacteria bacterium
TTACGCGTGGGTTGTTGATGAAATTCCACGTTTTGTTCCCCGGAGCACAAGCACGATTATGCAAATTATAAATCACGAAAACCGACCAGCTTGGAACACCTCTCTCAACGACAACCTATATCGTGGCATTCTAGAAATTCGCGAAGACAGCGGCCAACTGGTGGTGATCAACGAATTGCCTATGGAAATGTATTTGCGCGGCCTAGCCGAAGCAACCAATTCAGAACCCACAGAAAAAATCCGCACCATGTCCATCCTGGCCCGAACTTACGCTCGTTGGTACATGGAATTTGAAGAAAAATTCCCCGGAAAACCCTATCACTTAGACGACAATCCCGACGTTTCCCAAAAATACCTGGGTTACGGCCTAGAATCACGTGCTCCAAACGTTGTGCAAGCCACTTCTGATACTGCTGGGATGGTCGTAACTTATGACGGTGATATTATCAAAACTCCTTATTTTAGTTCTACTGACGGCACCTCTACTCGCAGCGGTGAGGAAGTTTGGGGTTGGACTCACACCCCTTATTTGCAGAGTGTCTCTGACACGTTATGCGAGGTAGGCTATTTCAGCGGACACGGCGTGGGCTTATCTGGTTGTGGTGCCACAGCCGCGGCTGAAAACGGTAGTTCCTACGAAGAAATTATCAAATATTATTACCAGGGTGTAGAAATTGAGGTAAAGTAGGCGCATGTTAACTCTGGCCATCAATACCGCGTCTAAGCAAAGCGCCTTAGCCCTTATCAAGGACTCAAGCGTTCTTATTGAACGTTCTTGGGAAAGCAATGCTAATGAGTCGCAAAAAGTGCTTCCCGGAATTCTCGAAATGCTCACTGAGAAAAATTTAACCTGGAAAGATCTTGATGAAGTTTTTGTAGCTAATGGCCCCGGTGCTTACACCAGCTTGCGAGTGGGGATTGTGATTGCTAACAGTATTGCCTGGCAACTTAAGATTCCCATGCGCTCAACTGATATTTTCACTATTTGGGAGCAACGAATTCCCGCCTCGGCCTGTGCTGCTGTTGCCGCCGGTCGTGATAAGTATTTGATTAGAGGAAGCAATATGCCTCAGCCCCTTTCCGAGCTTCCTGAAAATCTTTATGGAGAAACGCCAAAAGCTCCTAAACCAAGCAAAACATTTGGCCAAGCAGTGGCTTCAATCGACCTAAAAAGCCTTCCAATTCAAAAAACAGTCGAACCTTTTTACGTTCGTCCACCAGATATAACAATACCAAAAAAGTAAGGTTTTAAAAAAGTGTCAACAAAAACTGTTGACAAACTTGATTAATAATGTAATATTATTTGCCTTGCTCCGTTTTTAAACGCGCAAGTGTGCATTTCCTTCCGTCTTGTTCCTAAATATTGGTTTTCAGATGGCGAAGAAATGCCAACCGATCATTGAAAACCTACACGGATAAATAATTCTTACTGGCTAGCAGTAAGAGATGAAGCTCAGGGAGGGGGTTTCATCTCTTATTTCCTGGCCGGTAAGTCAATTGAGACAAACTGACGAACCGGCTACCCTTAGGGTGCCGGCCTTTCTACTGTGCGCGCAGTTCAGCGCGCCTGAGAGGACTGGTTACGGACCGCGCCTTGCGCTCCCGTTGGGGCGTAAGTTGATCGAACCTTAGGAGGTCATCATGCGCACCAACATCACGGCCATCTTCCTGGGGCTGGCCACCCTGACCCTGACCGCGGGCTGCGGTAAGTGCGACTACACGCTCGACGCCGACGAGGTCGACGAGACCATGGACGAGCTGGGCATGGAGTACGCCAACGACTGCATGGTCGTGGGCTACTTCACCGCCGGTGAGTACGTGGTGGGCTACGACACCTACGGCAACGCTATCTGGGACTCGTACATCTCCTCCGTCCCCGAGCTGGTCTGCGACAACGTCACCGTCACCACGGTGGTCGTCACCTTCGCCGGCGAGTACTTCTTCATCGGCGGTGGAGACGAGTACCAGCCCGAGTACCTCTCCATGACCGTGAGCTACGACGACGTGTCCTACGAGGTCGGCGAGTACGAGGAGTACGGCTCCTTCAGCGGCAACATGACCCTGGTGGCCACCATCTGGATGGACTCCATGTGGATGAACCACCCCGTGACCTTCTGGTACCTCGATGAGACCAGCGACACCATCATGGGCGCGGTCTCCATGCAGATCACGGAGTGCGAGTACATCCACGACGAGGAGATCCGCTGCGAGTACGAGGAGGTGAAGGTCACGCTCCAGTAGGCCTCGCCAGCCTGTCCGTCGCCGTTGTCCCAAGTGGGGATTCCGGGGGCGGCCTGGTGACCGTCCTCGGGCCCCACCGGGCCTATGTTAGTTTTTTGACTCTCCGTGTACAACACTTTCCGCTTAAAAGGCGGTTTTTTTGAGTTTTGCACAATGGTTATAAGAGCCCGTGCAATTCCGTAACCTTTTAGAGAATAAATTTTTTAATTTCTTTGTTAACTGGAGTTCATCTCGCCTTGCTAACGTTAGAGGTGTCTTTCATGTACGCAAGTTTCCATGGGACGCTTCTGCGACCTCTGGCGAACTCTGCGTCAAACTGACCTTTGAAAGTCTGCACGAACGGCCAATCTCAAACGAAAGGACAGAAAAATGGCCAACATCAACCTGCGAGCAATCGCAATTCTCCTGGCCCTCAGCGGGCTCATTCCTCTCTCGGGCTGTACAGACTACGGTCTGCAGCCCCTTTACGGCATGCCCGAGGGAATGCATCTGGAATCGTATCGCGACTGTACCGAGGTCATCGGCACGCGGTACGGCTACGATGACCACACCTTTGGCGTGGTCATGGTCTACTCCGGCTGCACAACCACCGATTACCAGGCGTACCTTCTCATCGAACACGAGTTCGAAGAGATGGATATGCAGTGGTCCACGGCCGAGTACACGACGTCCAACGGCGATGTGCTCACTATGGACGCGGTCTACTACAGCCTGGACATGTGGTACAACCCGGTGGACATCGAGCTGCAGGTCATCCCATACCAGGGAAGCACGGCCTTCGGCATCCACGAGTTCTGGCTCGACTGCCAGGACGACAACAACAGCTCCTGTCCGGTGAACTACCTGGGAGCTGTGGGACCAGGCGATCTGATCTAGCGTCGCGAGATGGGGAGGGGGCTGCAAAGCCCCCGAACCCGTCCATTGTGCAGGCTTTCTCTAAGGTGGTACATAGTATTGACAAAAGCAAAAACAATTGTTATAACATAAATAGTATTACTCACCCTAAATACTATGAACAAAGTTACCTCTGGTCCTTCGATCACATATTGTGACGAACGCGACTCATCAAGAGCCATCACCATTCAACAGGTTTTTTCTATCCGAGATAGTAGACAAGATCGACTAGATACTATCGCTAAATCCGATCAGGAAGTTTTTGATAGTGAAGTAGCTGAGCTCGAGGCTTCAGCAGCTTTTTTAGAAGGTGTTTTTCAACAGCGAGAAGCTCTTACCTTGGACCCTAAAATGATTTCTAATAGTGGCAATGCACGCCATTATTTTATCCAAGCAGTACGCCAAAATAATTATCCCTTGGCCAGCGATATTGTTGCTAAGCAGGCCGATTTTTATAGACGGCAAGTGGAATATTTAAATGCAGCCCGTAATCCAGTTTCGGCAGCTCCGGCGGCTCTTTTACAGGGTTGCGTAGACCGATTCAGAACAGGGCTTGGAGCTTTTTTTGGGAAAAAATCTTAAGCTAAGGTAATATGATCACGATTAATTTGTGATTCATATGCTATCAATTGTTTCAACTCCGATCGGAAACCTCGAGGACATCACTCTTCGTGCTATCCGAACTTTAAAAGAGGCAGATCTAATCGCTTCTGAAGACACTCGTCATACTGGACGGCTTCTTAAACATTTCGAAGTCGAGACGCCGCAGATCAGTTTTCATTCACACAGCGGCCGTACTAAACTCGACAAAATCATCACCGCTCTCCATGACGGCCAGCACGTGGCCCTCGTCTCTGATGCTGGAACTCCCGGAATTTCCGATCCCGGCTATTTGCTAATTCGCCGCGCTATCGAAGAGGGGATTAAGGTTGAACCAATTCCTGGTCCTTCATCTCTGCTGGCTGCACTTGTGACATCTGGCTTGCCCATGGATAAGTTTGTTTACCTTGGATTTTTGCCAACAAAAAAGGGCCGAAAAACGCTTTTAGAAGGGCTTAAGCAAGAATCGCGAACAATTATTTTGTTCGAGTCTCCGCATCGCTTGCATAAAACACTAAACAATCTAGTTGAAGCTGGTTTCGAAAACCATCAGCTAGTCATTGCTCGCGAACTCACTAAACTCCACGAAACAATTTACCGTGGCACAGTTTCCGAGATTATCGCTGAACTTGAAGGAAAAAAACTAAAAGGCGAGATGGTATTAGTTTTGCACAGTGGTTTACGCACGAAAAAGTCGGGCTAACCTGAAAACCTGCAGATTTTTTAATCTATTTGTTAACTCCAGTTCATCTGGGTTTGTTAGCATAAGTGTGTGCCCCCATTATTTAGGAGAAGGCTCGCGGGCGCCACAAAAAGGAGGAAAATCGAGCTACATTTAAAAAGCTCACCCTTAGGCGCCCTGCCCTCTTCTAAGAACCCTTGATTTTAAGGTTAGATGTACGTTATAATGTACATACTTTCTAACTTTAAAATCATGAAAAATTTCTTATCCGCCACCGAAGCTCGTAAACAACTTTTCCAATTGATAAAAACTATAGATAAACCCGATTCCGAGGTCATCATCACTATTGATGGGAAACCAAAAGTAGTCCTGGTCTCGTATGAATATTACGAAGGACTACTCGAGACTCTAGATATCATGTCAGATCCAGAGGCTGTTAAAGGAATTGAAGAGGGGTTAGCAGATATTAAAGCTGGGCGCACTATCCCTCTAGAAGAAGTTATTAAAGAGTTTAATCTTGAAAATGATGTATAAAACAAAAGTTTCCAGAAAAGCAAAAAAGTTTTTAGAGAAAGCTCCCCTAAAAACTAAAATACGATTAATTAAAACAATGAAAGCTCTTGAAAAAAATCCTTTTCAAGGCAAAAAGTTGGGGGGGCAACGCCAAGGATCTTACTCAGTTCGAATGTGGCCGTATCGTATTATTTACGAAATCCACAAAAAAGAAATCCTAATTTACATCATCGACATTGGCCACCGCCGCGATATATACGAGCTTAAGCAATAACAAAACTCACCAGTTTTCCAGGTACGAAAATCTCTTTTACAACTTTTTTGCCTTCCATAAAACGCTGTACGTTTTCTAGGCTGTAGGCGAGTTTAATGGCATCGTCCTTGGAAATATCAGCTGCGGCGTCAACTGTGCCGCGAACCTTTCCATTAATCTGAATAATCAGCTTAATTGTTTTTTGAGCAGTGTGTTTTTCATTGAATTTAGGCCACGTGGAATCAAAAATAGAAGTCCACTTTCCATCATTTAAGGAATTCCACAATTCTTCGGCCAAATGCGGTGCCATGGGCGCAATTAACTGCGCCAAGATTTTCTTACTACTATCATCCAGCCCTTCACGAGAAGCCTGATTAGTGAATTCCATTAGTGCGGCCAGTGCAGTATTAAACTGCAATCCCTCGATATCAGAAGTTACTTTTTTGATCGTGCGATGCAAAAGACCGCGCGTGTCATCAGAAATCTTGCTCAAACTAGGAGACTCAATCATTCGCCAGAATTTTTGCACAAACCTCGCAATGCCCGTGATTCCTTTATCATTCCAATCACCACCTTGCGTGAAAGGTCCCATAAACATCAAATACATGCGGAAAACATCACTTCCATATTGCTCTACAAACGAATCTGGGCTCACCACATTTCCCTTGGATTTAGACATTTTAGCACCATCTTTGGTTACCATTCCTTGGTGAATAAGGCGTTTAAAAGGTTCCTTAGATGGAATTAAACCAGCATCAAACAAAACATGATTCACAAATCGCGCATATAATAAATGCATACAAGCATGCTCTGGACCACCAATATACATATCCACGGGGCTCCAGTTTTTGAGAGTCTCTTTGGTAAATGGTTTTCCTTTCAAATTCGCACACGGATAGCGCAAGTAATACCAACTTGAACACACAAAAGTATCCATTGTATCAGGTTCACGCGTGGCGCGCCCCTTACATTTAGGACATTTTGTTTTCATAAAAGCCGTGCTCGTAGCCAGCGGCGCCTTGCCTTTTGGTTTGTAGTCTTTAATCCGCGGCAAAACAACCGGTAGATCTTTTTCCGGAACCGGCACCTCGCCACATTTTTCGCAATTAATCACAGGAATCGGGGCGCCCCAGTACCGCTGCCGCGAAACAAGCCAGTCATGAAGGCGGTAATTTACCACAAAATCTCCAGCAGACTTCTTTTTTAGATCACCGGTCATCGCTTTGCGCGCGGCCGCAGACTTCATCCCATCATATTTTTTAGAATTAAACAGCACACCATCATCAGTAAAAGCCTCTTCCAAAATTTTCGGCAACTTAGCCCCATCAGCCGGCGCAATCACCGGAATAATGTCCAACTTATACTTAGTAGCAAACGCAAAATCACGCTCATCATGAGCCGGAACCGCCATTACCGCCCCAGTCCCGTAGGAAAACAGCACATAATCCGCAATCCACACCGGCACACTCTTGCCATTAATCGGATTTACGGCATATGACCCAGTAAAAACACCAGTCTTCACGCGATCCTCTGCCGTGCGTTCAATATCACTTTTCTTGCGACTTTCTTTCACATAATCCGCCACTTTTTCCTTATATTTTTTAGTGGTTAGTTTTTTAACAAGCGGGTGTTCGGGGGCCAAAACCATGTAGGTGCAACCTTGTAGCGTATCAATTCTAGTGGTAAAAACGTCAATTTTCTCTTCAAAATCTTCGACATCAAAAGAAATATTGCTCCCCTCACTGCGTCCAATCCAGTTTTTTTGCATGGTGATGGTTTTTTCTGGCCATTCCAACCCCTCATAATCCAGTAATTTATCCGCGTAATCTGTGATACGCCAAAACCATTGCGCTAAATCTTTCTTAGTCACTTCTTTTTTACATCGTTCACAAACTCCTTCTTCAACCTGTTCATTAGCTAAAACAGTCTTACATCCCGGGCACCAATTCACTGGCGACTTCTTTTTGTAGGCAAGCCCACGCTTATACATCTGCAAAAACAGCCACTGTGTCCATTTATAGTACTCAGGAGTGCTGGTATTAGCAGTTTGGGACCAATCATACATTGTCCCCATCGCTTTGAGCTGACGAATCATGGTTTTCACATTTGTCGCTGTGCTGGCAGGAGGTGCAATTCCAGTCTTTATCGCGTAATTTTCAGTTGGTAACCCAAAAGCATCAAATCCCATTGGTTCAAACACATTGAACCCCTTCATGCGTTTGTAGCGCCCGAAAGAATCAGATGGGCTAAAATTATACCAGTGTCCAATATGCAATTTATCCCCAGAAGGATAAGGAAACATAACCAGGTTATAGTAGGATTTTTTAGTGTTTTTAAGGTCAATGTCATAGAGTTTTTTCTTTTCCCAAAGTTCTTGCCATTTTTTCTCAGTTTTTGGGGCGTTGTAGGAGTTTTGCGAATTCATGAAAAAAGATTAAATCGAGAGAGATTATACCAGGAGGAGGGCTAGTAAGGAAAGTGTTCTAGTATTTTTTTAAAAACGTCCCGCGAAAGAGAGAAAGGTTCTCCGAGGGTCAATGACCCGAGGAGGTTCTTTCCAGTTGAGAAAAAATAGCTAGGATGCTTTCCTTACTTACTAGTCTTCCCACATGTCTGAATCTTGCTCAATTCGCTCTTCAGTAGGCAGCTCAGCCTCCTCATGGGAGCCAGCTAGGGCATGCCACACATATTCAAGTATCGCTTCCATAATTTAGGGGGTGATATGGACCACTTCTGCGCCATGTTTAAGCAAATCAGCGTTTAAGGCATCCGGAGCTGTATTATTGCCAAAAACCAAAAGTCCAAGAGATAAACTGATAAGAAAGATCGAAAGCACGATGATAATCAGCTTTATCCGGTGGGTTAACTTAAAGTTAAACGGATTTGTCATTTGATTTTGTTTTGATATTGAAAACCTCTTTCGAGGGACCTCTACACTAAATGATACAACATTTAAGGCTCAAAGTCAAGGCAAATGAAGGAGGAATAAGGTAGAAATGCGTATAATTAAGCCAAATCTCACCATATTTCACCAAATTTCTATGGAAAACACTTCAATTCTCCCAATTCTACAAAAAATCCCTCTTTTTGCCGATTTAACAGAACAGGATCACGCCGCAATTATCAAAAGCATTACTATGCAGTATTTTCCGGCTGATTATACCCTGTTTAACGAAGGGGACATGGGGGACAAACTGTATATTATAAAAACCGGAATGGTTAAGATTTTTCACCCTTCCGAACCTGGTAAAGAGGTTGCTATGCTCGGGCCAAATGAGTTTTTTGGGGAAATGGCCTTGTTTGAAGACAATCCTCGTAGTGCCACCGCTGTTACTACCGCAGAATCAGAGGTTTTTCTCCTAGAAAAAGCTAATTTCTACGAATTAGTACTTAAAAATGAGAGCATTGCTAGCAAGCTAAGTGCTGAGTTTCTAAGTCGTGTGCAAGCAAATAAGGGCTAAGCTTCACCTTCAGTGCTTTCTTCTGATCCACCGCTAACCCAGCGGGGGCCTTTATCGCGCACTTCACGAGCACTAACTTCGCCTTCTTCGGTTAATCTAAGGAAAGTAAACACCCAAACAGCACTGGAGAAGACCTCTAGAACCGCTCCTAAATAACCAGCAAAATAAAGCGCAATAAATCCTAAAATAACTCCTACTGCAAACCCAACCTTAGCCAGAGCCACCGCCGCCAATAGAGCAGTAGATACAATAATTAGAGAAGGAATAAGTAGAACCAATAAGATGTTTAAGAAAATCCGAAGCGTAATAAGCAACATCAAAATAAACATCAGCAAAGTGTGCTGCCAGTGTCGAATTACCAGTTTTACCGAGGCTCCCATGGCTTTCATTAAGCCTTTTCCATCAATAATAATATAATACTCGGAGTAGGTGAAAAGCAGCAGCAACAGCAAACCAATAAAAAACATCAAAATAAAAGGAAGGGCCAGCATTCCAAAAGCGCCAGTCCCCAGGTTTCGAATTACAAACGAGGCTTCTGTAAAAATTCCAATTAAACTAAAACTCCTAATCAAAACTCGATATTCAAATAAGGGTAAAAAATGGAGGAATCCATATGAAACTCCATCAATAGCCTTAACTTTTTGGCCGTTACGCATCCTTGCAATCAGCTGCACTAGTGAGGCTTTACAAAAAACAGGCAACGTAAAATATAAGAGAATCATAATCGCCGCCACGACAATCGCTATTATTGTCCAGGAGGGGAAGTTTCCCCAAAACTCT
>CAXCBS010000044.1:0-9062 GCA_963980845.1 uncultured Candidatus Peregrinibacteria bacterium
GTTATCACCGAAACACCGCGCGCCCGCCTCACTCCAACTGGAGAAAGTGGCACCGCCGTAACCAAAACCGTCGCCTTATTCGAAGGTTCTCCAAATCCATGAACTCCACCGGAAACCGTAATCCTAATGCGCGCTTCGCCTTTAAATTTATTTCGTTTAACCGTTTGCTCCGTCCAACGCTCAATCCCACGCGGCAACGGAATAGCAAGCTGCGCCGCTGACTTTTCCAGCCGCTCCAAATGCGCTTCAACATTCATCAACTTTCCATTCACAGTCCGAAGCGTTTCATAAATCCCTTCTCCAAACAAAAACCCCGCGTCAGAAACCGAAATCTTGGCCTCTCGCTCATCTAAATATCGTCCATTTAAACAAACAATGTTCATGGCCGCATACTATCACAAAGGCCTCTATTGTGCCTGACAAACCATGCGACCATCCTCTCGATCACATACCAAAGGAACCTTTCCTCCAGTCATTGTAGTCATACAAGAATCAAAAGCCATTTTACCTAACACGTCCATCATTGCCTCCGATGTCTCACCAGATACTACTAAAGCATAATATTCATCAGCTTGATCCATAAAACAAGATGTAACCGCCCTTTGCTCTAACGACCCAACATCTCCTTGTAAGCGAGTGTCATCCAAAACCACCTCAACCCCTTCTGGCAATTCAAGACTAATACGCATAGCGATTATATGATCAACTAACTCTTCAAAAAGTTTTTCATCCTCACTCAACGCCTCTACAGCTTGTGGCTCCGCCTTCTCTTTAGCGAAATCCATCTCTCCACAACCTAAAACACCAGCTGTGGCTGCAGCCATAGCTGGCACAACAACACGATTAAAAGTGTTACTCATATTTGGGGTGGTTAAACTAAAGGTCTTTATTTAACCATAAATAACAACCCTTGTCAACCTCTATCACAAAGCCTTTTTAAGCGCCTTGGCCTTTTGCAAAGTCTCCTCATATTCCTCGGCCGCATCTGAATCTGTCACAATCGCGCCCCCGGAATGGTATGAAAATTTCTTAGCGTCGCGATGAAAAGCAATTGTCCTAATCAAAATATTAAAATCAAACTGTCCTTCCTCATCAATATAACCAGCTGAACCGGTATAAATCCCACGCAAACATGGCTCTAAATCATCAATAATCTGCATCGTACGATATTTGGGTGCTCCAGTAATCGACCCCCCTGGGAAAAGCGCTTTCATCACATCCACCCAATCCAAATCCGCCTGCAAAACTCCACGCACATTAGACATCGTATGATGAACGTGTGAATAAGACTCAATCGTCCGATGCTCTGTAACCTCCACTGACCCCACCTCGCACACTCGCCCCAAATCATTACGCGCTAAATCCACAATCATATTTAGTTCTGCTTTGTTTTTTTCACTCGCAAGTAGTTCCTCTATATTTTTTTCATCTTCACGCGAGTTTTTACCACGCGGCACCGTACCTTTAATTGGCCGCGTTTCCAGTAACATTCTTTCCTCTTTTTGCGGATTCAAAACCTTGCGCCCACGCACTAACCTTTCCGGAGAACAACTCACCACTGTAATTGGATCAAAATTAAAATAACAAGCATGCGGCGAAGGATTCATTTCAGATAGTCGCCTAAAAACCTCCAGCGGCTCACCATCAAATTCCCCTGAAAACCGCTGCGCAAAATTAACCTCATACGTTTCACCCTCGCAAAGTAGTTCGTGGATACGAACAATTCGATCCTCATACCCTTTCTGACTCAAATCTGCGGTCACGGGCCCAGCTTGAAAAAACTGACGCTCCAATAATTTATAAGGCGCTGGATTTCCCACATCAAAAATATACAACTGCTCCGGCACCACAAAATGAAGTAACGGCGTCTCCAAAGAATCCTTTTTCTTAGCATGCACCCCACCCATCATCACCCCAAAATCATAACTAAAATACCCAGCCTTAAATCCTGGTGCTTCCCTCATATCCGCCAAAGCCTGCTGCGCCTCTTCCCAGGTGGTCGCCCTCCACTCTTCCGCCACTCCCAAACCCACAAAAATCTGATCTTTTGCGCGGAGCCAAAACGAACCCTTGTGATGTAATAAATTGCTTTCCATAGCGCTTGAATGTTACCACACCACCCCAACCTTATAACACCTTGACATTTTACTTAAAATTGTTATAATAATCGCCTTTATTAAAATTTATGTCCGAAGCCCTAGCTGTTTATGAGGAAGATATTGAGCGCGAATACGAAATTCCGCCGTTTCCACTTGCCTTGGTCCCTGATCCACCAGAGCTCCCAACAGAAACAACCGCGCTTGATATTCTTGGTCAAAAATACGAACGTCATCCAATAATTGACGATGCTTACCCTTGGCTTCCAGAAATGGCAGATCGACGCTCCTGGCATACAATTAAAACATACCGCCGACCAGAAATAGCCATGTCAGAAAAAGATTACAAAATAGGAATCATTCGACCCCGACTAACTATTCCCGAAGACCTAGAACATCTAGCTGAACAAATAGATCCATTTTTTGATTACCTATTAAACAAACTCAAATGGCCAGTTTTTTCTGAGGAAGAAGCTGCCCAAGTAGAAGAGATGCACAAAAACCTTGAATACGGACAAAGAATATACTTTACACCAGTAAATGTTCGAGAAATTATTAAATCAATCCCCGCAGATGAAACTCCGGCTGTTTTAGAAAAACTAACCACTCTTGATTGGGGGCACGACGCCACAAAACTAATTCTTCATAAAACTCCAGCTATTGCGGCCAATTACCCCGGAGGAATTCCCGCTTTTTTAGATGACTTAGATCGCATCAGCAAACCAGCAAGGGAAGAAGCCAAAACACGCACGGCCTGCGCTACAAAATGGACTGAAAACGCGGCCTCTCCAACAAAAGAATTCCAAGCCCTAATCGCCTCTCCAGTTAAATTTGCCAAATTTTTAAAAACTGGAGTTCGCCTTGCCGATAATTTTGGAGACTCTGCGGCGCCTTATTTTCAAGGAGACATGTACAACCCTTCCATAGATAGATGGAAATCTCCCCGAACTTTTTATAATCGCATATCTCGCGCTTCCCAAGTTTTTTGCTATCAACTGCCCTGGGGCGCACAAAGAGACGCTCGTGAGTATCTTTTTCGTGCCTATCTTAAATACTATGGAGACCCACATTTTGAAGATTATCTAGAAGGATTTAAAACTCTCGTTAAACGCTGCGATGAATTAGAAGAAGAATTAACCACGCCCGAACGCAACCTAGGCTCTTCGTTTTCCTGGAAATACACCATACAAAATTATTTACTAATGCTCCCCGAAGCAGTCGCCCCCGCAGACCCTCAAAAACCCTTAAAAAAACACCTTCTTCCAGATATTCATTTTGTAAATCACGCCCTTATTTTGGCTGAAGCAGGATTTAGAGATGACCCTAACACTGGATCGCACTACTCATTTGAAATCAACCATAATTTAAGGCAAGGACAAACGCTAGAAGAAGCAGCTACAGCCTGCGGTTTTGTTTTAAATTATGATGAAAAAGGCACTATTCAAAAAATCGGGCTGCCCTCTGCTCAAGCCTTATACGAAGAAGCTGAAAAATTATGTCAAAAAGCACAAGTATATCTTTGTGATATTCACGAAAATGCTACTCATTACATTGTTAGACGATTCCGTGAAGCCGAAGCTGAATTTTTGGCTAGTCTAAAAAAATTAGAAAAAGCATCTTCTCCAGAAAACAGGGCCGTTGAAGATCTAAAATCCCGAGTATATGGAGGAGGAATGTATCGAGAAGAAAAACGTGCCATAGATAGCTTTGAGGCTAACCCCCCTAGCCCCGAAGAACAAATCGCCGAAGATTTATTAGAAAAACTTATCCTACTCTCCGAACAATATAAAATAGAACCTTCTGATGAATTAGAAGATCAAATCTACGAACTACACACTGCTTTCGAACATCAATTAGAAAAACTCCAAGCCCAAGGTGCTCACACCTATCATCTTAAACGTGCGTGTACCTACATGACCGTTATTCGAAAAGTAAAAGAACGCAAAGATACTCGTTTTTGGAAAACTTCTTTTGCGAGCGCCTTACCAACTAAAAAAGCAATCTCAGGCCCAGTAGCTCCCACAAAAACTACGGCCATCATTAAACCAGACACTCAACTTATACTGCCTTCTAGTGATTGGATACATCAAGTAAATCCAGCCACACGCATGGCTGTGCTAGGAGGAGCCATGGACCTAAGTATTCAGTCCATAATGAGAGACCCCGCCGAAGCCCCACGCTTACAAAGAGAATCTACTAGGGGCCGACTCACTCTTAGCAAAATCCGCCAACTTTATCATGAACGCATTCAAGCGACCATGCCTCTTTTTGTCCCAATCGTAGAACAACAAGTCCGCACTGCGCGTCGTCACAACCCCGCCTTAATGCCAGTGGGATCAAAAGTTCACACCAAAAAAATACACAGAGCAGCTTTTATAAAAGTTCTTGAAATTTTCAATCAATTTGGAATAGACACTACCTTTTTCAGTCTAGACAATATGGGAAACACACTTGTTAATCCTGCTCTTCCCACCGGTTTAGAACAACAACTTTTAATTCGTTTATTTGCTATTTTTGAACTAATTAAATCTAGCGATCCTCAGTTCCAAATATGTATTGCTGGTCGTTGGAGCCCAGAAACTGCTGCTATTTTTGGCAGTGCCATGTTGCTTACTAATAACAAGGTACCCAACTACCAACCTGGCTGCTGGCAATCTACTCACAACAACCAAACCGGCTCACATATTATGTCTTTTGATGCACGATGTATGGGCGTTAAAAAAACCGGAATCCCTGGAGATCTCCCGGCTGCTATTGGCCGCACTGACATGATTGCTCAAAACGATCGCACTATTTTTGACCGAGGGCCAATAGTTGGAACTGCTGCTAGCCATTCTGATTACCAAGGCCCTTTTGCGCCGCTTTTTGCTCATTTCCGCGACCGTTACTTGCTTGCTCTTAAAGACTTTGGATTAGACGAAACCATCATGGAAGCAACCTGGGTTTTTCAACACGCTGAAAAAGACTTTCAAGACATTAAAGATGAAAAAATAGACGAAGAAAAAAAACAAGAACTTATTGCTAAACACGAAGCCATGATTGAAAAAATCCTCCACGCTTGGGCCGCCAACCCCGAACTTGTAGAACGAATCGAAGCTCTAATTAATGAATTAGAAGCCATGTTTTTAGAAAAACGCGACAACATCATTACTAGCGACCCCCAAGAATTTCATCGACGAGAATGGCATTAAGCTTGCAATATTTAAAATTTACTGTATAAATTACATCCAATAAAAAATTCCTATGTGCAACAAACCACAAGATCAAGTTAGTGCCAAAGGCTCCCGCGTTCGCAGACGTAGCCCTCGAAAAAAACCAGCGCAAATCCAAGCCGCCCCTGGAATCCCAGGAGTAGAAGTCGCTGTAAACCCAGACGGACAACTAATTGTAACTATATCTGACAGTATCCATACCACTGTTACTGGCATGCAAATCATTGATAACCGCACAACAAAAGAGCCAGCCCACTAATCCCTGCCACCACCGGAATAGTCACCAAAAACGCCATCAATAAATTATGAATGGCGTGCTTTTTCATCTTAGGATGATCTTCTCCAGAATCAACTCCCAAAAAACAACCCACAAAAACACCTGTCGAAGACACTGGATATCCAAACATCGCACAGCCCAAAATGATCGATGCTGTGGCAAATTGAATAATTCCCCCACGCAACGCATTTAACTTAACCAATCGACTTCCCAAAAAATCTACCAACCTTTTTCCAAACGTCACAATTCCCAGTATCACAGCAATCAAAACCGCCCAATTCAAAACAGAAAACAAATCAAACGAAACCTCTTTTCCCGCAAACCCAGACCAAAGCAATCCAGTTGTAGCCGCCACTGTACTAGCCCCCAATGCGAGTGCCATATACCCAGCCGACAACAACAAAATCACCTTAAAAACTTTTTCTCTTTTTCGTAATTCGCCACTCACCATCTCTTCTACCGTGTGCACTGGATCCTTAAACAAATCATGCAACACATCTCTAAAATACAAATGCCGATGCCGCACAAAACCATGCACCACCTTAAACAAAACCATTCCTATCAAAAAACCAATCACTGGTGAAAACAACCAAATCCCAGATAAAATCATCACTTTTTTCCAAAAAATCACATTTGCCCCCGCTCTAAGCCCTTCCACAATTCCAATCCCCAGCACCGCACTTACAACAGATTGGCTAATCGAAACTGGCCATGCTTTCCAAGTCGCAAAATGCACCCAAACCGCTGACACAAACAAAGCAATACTCGCCTCTCTCATCCCAATCACTTCACTTGGCACAATTCCAGAACTCACGGTTTTAATCACTTCTTCGGAAAAGAAAATAGCCCCAATTCCCAAACACACAATAAAAAACCAAATCGCTTTTCGATACGAAATCGTACGCGACCCCACGGCAGTCGAAATAATATTGCCCGCATCATTGGCGCCCAAACTCCACGCCAAGTACAAGCCGGATAAAATTAGGAGGGTTTCAGCCATCTAAACGCGTTCTTCATCATTGTAAACGTGCTCATACTCAGTTTTCTTATACCCATGCAATTCGTCGTCCTTGAAAAACCTAGTCACCTCCTTTTCCGCATTTTCTGGAGAATCAGACGCATGCACCACATTACAAGACAAGCTCATCGCATAATCACCACGAATCGAACCAGCCTCCGCCTCACGAGCCTTGGTAATTCCTACAATTAAACGAACAGCACTTACAACCTCAAGCCCTTCAATACACATGGCTACCACTGGAGAACCCATCATAAATTTTTCAACTCCAGGATAAAAACTCTTATCTGCAATATGTGAATAATGTTCACGCAAAATTGCCTCATCTAAAGGCATCATTTTAAGACCAATAAGTTTAAGCCCTTTACGCTCAAACCGATGAATAATATCACCAATAAGACCACGCTGAATCGCGTCTGGTTTAATTAAAATAAGTGTTCGTTCCATAAATAAAAGTTATAAATTTTCGCTAAACAGATTAACTGGGCAGCACAAAATAGACAAGGGTGAATTGATTTTCAATTTTAGTTGACTTTATTTTAAAAACAAGTTAAACTTAAGATGAACTTAAATTAAAAATTATGCACGCCATATCTGTTAAATACTTGCGCAACAAGCTCCCTTTTGTTCGCAGCGAACTTAAAAAAGGCACCACTTTCTTGATTATTCACAAAAGCCAGCCCATCGCCAAACTCGAACCATTTGAAAGTTTTGAAAACGAAAAAGAAGAAGTAGACAAAGAATGGGAGCAAGCTGTAGTAGAGGATCTGGACAAAGCTCTTGGCAATGATTATTTATCCAAAGAAGAAGTCGATTATTACCTTTCTCTCCCCAAATTTAAAAAATAAAACATGGATTTTCAATTAGGAGACATTTTTTTAACAAGTTTTTATCCAAGTATCGGAAAAGAATATCAAAAAGTACGCCCAGCTCTCGTTATTCAAGACGAAAAAATTTCTAAAAACTCTCCTTATATAACCATTCTCCCAATAACAACCAACCTCAAACTTGGGAGAAACCCTAACGTCTTCATTCCCAGAGATCACAAAAACAACCTCAAAGATGATTCTGTAATAATTGTCAGGCAAATTTCTTCTTTTGATAAAACACGCTTCATTAAAAAAATAGGCGAAGCTAACAGCCCAGTTCTTCGCCAAGTTCGCGGCTATTTAAGAAGACATTTTAAACTTTAAGCAGCTTAACAAACCTCTCCTTATCTTCCCACGGGCCAATCCCAGCCATATAAAGTTTATCTGTCTGAAAAAGTTCGCCAGCAATTCGCCCAACATCCTCGATTGTTACGCGGTCAATTAGTTTAATTACATCTTCGGGAGTGCGCGCCTCGCCATACAAAACCTCATACTTAGCAAGTAAGTGCGCATACTCCTCTGAGTCTTCCAATCTAAGCACCATTTTCCCTTTTAAATAATCCTTGGCTTTTTGTAATTCTTCCTCGGGCACACCATCTTTTGCCACCTTGGAATACTCCTCACAAATCGCCTTCACTGCCAAATCCACTCGATTTAAATCCACGCCAGCCCGTGTTGAAAGAACGCCAGCATCAGTATAATCATCAGTAGAAGTTTGCACATAATAAGCCAGCCCCTTGGCTTCACGCACATTCAAAAACATACGCGAACTCATATTCCCACCCAAAATTATAGCCAGCAATTTCATGGCCATGCTGTCATCATCTGATTCTGCATAAGCCGGCACACCCACAACCACATGCCCTTGCTCAGTTTTTTTCTTCTGCAAAATCACTCGCTCCTCACTTTCGTTTGGCAAAATCGGCTGCCACGCAAAGTCTGTTTCTTTCATTTCCATTTCAAATTTCGCTCCAATTTCAGCCACAGCTTCGTCATGTTCCACATCACCAGAAACCGCAACTACCAAATTATCCGGACGATAAAGCTCCTCCTTGTATTTTGCAAAATCATCATGCCCGAGCCGTCCAATCACTTCCTTAGTTCCAATTTGATCCCAACCCATGGGTTGCTCACCAAATAAAAGCTTTTCAAAATCCCATCCAACCTGATACATCGGCGTATCTTGATACATATTATATTCCTCTAGAATCACACCCCGCTCTTTATCAATCTCTTTTTGATCCAACTTGGCAGTGAGTAACATGTCCGACAAAACATCCATGGCCAAATCCTTATGATCTGAGGCTACTTTTACGTAATAACCCACATATTCCTTGCCTGTGAAAGCATTAAACTCACCCCCCACCGAATCAATCGCCTCGGAAACCGCCTTGGTGTTGGGGTATTTTTCGCCGCCTTTAAAAAACATATGTTCCAAAAAATGTGAAAGACCTCGAATTTCTGGAGTTTCACACCGCGAACCGGCTTTTGCCAAAATTAAAACTGTTACTGATTTAGTGCCTTCGATTTTTTGAGTTAAAACCCGGAGACCACTTGGGAGAGTTGCTGTTTGCATAAAATTTTATTAAA
>CAXCBS010000045.1:0-8990 GCA_963980845.1 uncultured Candidatus Peregrinibacteria bacterium
ATTGCGGAAATGTATCACATTATCAAACAACTCCCCCAAAAAGCTTGGGAAACCAACATGGACACGGAAAATGGCCCCGTACGCGTGCAACTGCAGCCTGAAATGCGGGTGTATGTGAATGGTAAAGAGGAAAAGAAACGGGCCTAGTATTATTGAGCTAAAACAACGAAAAGACCGCCCCGTTAGAAGGCGGTCTTTAGCAACGCATGTCTTAAATTTCTCTTAGAGAGCCATAGCAACAGAGATAATCTTGGCAAACTCAGCGCGAGTCATATAATTATCTGGGCCAAGGGTTCCGTCATCGTAACCATTGATGATTCCAAACTTGTAAGCGTAAAGTACGTATTTGGCGTACCATTCATCTAAGTCTAGGTCTTCAAAGGGGTTTTCTTCGAGTCCGAAGTTCCCAAGCATACCTTGAGTAGGATCAAGCGCGATCTTACGTCCTAGGGCACTTTCTACGAGAATCTTAACTGCCTCAGCACGATTGATTTCTTGATTTGGAAGGAAATACCATTCGTTGTAACCTTCAACCAATCCCGCACTCTTGGCAACTTCGATGTAAGGAGCGTACCAGTCATCAACATCAACATCGTAGAAGCTAGTTTCTTCGACTTCTCCTGGGATATCGTAACCAGCAGCAATTACAACCATCTTGGTTAGTTGCGCTCGAGTTAGATAAGTATCTGGGTCAAAACGATTTTCCGCAATACCTTCAGCAATTCCAAGATCCATCACGTGGACAATGTAGTCAGCAGCCCAGTGATTTTCGTAGTCTGGAGTATCAAGGTCAAGAGTAACTTCAACTTCGTCATCTTGAGCTACTGTTTCAGTTGTCGTGGCTTCGGTAGTAGCAACTTCTTCGGCCGCGGTAGTTTCAGTTGCTTCTTCCTCTGCGGTCTCTTCCTCTGTGTCCTCATCAGTAGCTTCCTCGGTGTCATCGTCATCGTCTGCAAAAGCAGTGTTATCACTAGTTACAGTCCCAGTACTAGAACCTCCTCCTCCTCCACCAGATGAAACCGTGGTTGTGGTTGTAGTTGTGGTGCCGGCTGGGGCCGCACTGCCCTCACCACTAGCAGCTGATTCGTTATCAGAAGTGTCAACTGCGGTTACAACATAATAGTAAGTTGTTCCGTTGGTAGCAGTTGAGTCAGTATAAGTGCTAGCAGTTAAAGCTGCGACATTAATCTGATTAGTATCGTTTACAGCTACAGCAGCACTAGTACTTCGGTAAACATTGTAGTTCTTAAGATCAGAATCACTATTATCAGCCCAATCAAGTACAACTTGTCCATCGCCACCAACTGCGGTTAATGTAATTGGAGCACTTGGAGGAGCGCTATCGTTGTTTGTCTTGGCGCCAAAGATCGTAAAGTGATTCGTAGTGAAACGGATAGTGTCAGTTGCTGTATCAACCACAGTTGGGTGATCGGTCCACTGACCAGTGTTTTCATTAAACGAAGCCATCACAACAGTAGCGGCCTGAGTATCAGTAATACCATCTTTTGAGTAATCATAAGCAATTGTAATAGACTTACTCAAACTAGTTTTACCAACTGCATCTTTGGCCGTAATTTCTAGACCATCACCTATCAAGGTAGCATTTGGAGTGTTCTTGGCAATATCACCTCTCTTCTTAGTAGTAATAGTCATAGAAGACTGGCTGGAGTTAAATGTTCCAGTACTTGCAGTAAAGGAAATACCAGCGTCACTATCTGCTACAATAATTGGTTGTTCTGGATTACCATTCATTGATTTTGCTGGAGAAATTGTTCCTCCAGTAGCAGTGGCAATAATGTTCACACCTGTTTGATTAGCAGAAGGAGTGATTGTTTGCTTGTTGCCATTTGGAGTTGTATAACCGTCGGCAAAAGCTTCTATAGTACAAGTTGTATTGCCGTTCTCTGGAAGAGTAAGACTGTATGTTCCAGTAGAACCAGCTGTATTAGATGCATATGTTCCATCGGTACAGTTACCAACCACCATGGCGTTATTATTAGCCGTAGTACTACCTAGAGTAACGGTACCGGCTACTGTTATACCTTGAGTATCAGGGCTTATAGTAAGATCACGAGTAGCGTTTTGATCAGTAACGGCCTGACTAACCGGCACAGCCGCTAGATAACCAGATTTATAAACAGACATATTATAAGTAGCATTTGGTGGAACAACTATCGAGTAGTTACCACTAGCATCTGTTTGCTCTTCGATTTTAAAGTCAGTTGTTGGATCAACAACAACCACGGAGGCTCCAGATTGAGTTGAAGTATCAGAAGCATCACGAACTGTTCCCGAAATCGTAACCGGAGTTACATCAAGCGTAAAGGTAACAGTTGCATCAGCGGTAATAGAAACAGATTGAGAAGTTAATTCACCAACTTCTTTTACAAATCCACGAACAGTATAGTCTCCGTTTGGAACACGAATTGTTCCACTAGAGCCTTCAAAATCAGTGTAGTTAGATAAACCAGATCCACTAAACTCAATAAATGCTTCCTCAGTTTCAAAATCAGCAGCCAAAACATCTTTAAGTTGAATTGTAACTGTAGAAAGGGCGGCACCAGAACTAACATCAACAGAGCCTAGATCTGTATTAGAAACAGCTGTAACGCCGGTTTGAAGGACTTTATCAATCACACCTGGAATATAAACACCAACTTTATAAGTATCAGTGGCGCTTTGCTTAACACGAATAGTGAATGAACCATCAGATTCTAAGCGATTATCAGAGAATTTATGATCACCATTTTCTCTTTCGGCGAAAACTCCACCAGACATAACGGAACCATTAACTAAAACCGTACCAGTAATACTAACTGTGTCTGCAGGTGGGCTAAGAACTACGCTGGTAACATTGGCACCAGCAACAGTCTTTTGAACGTAATCGGTGTCTCCATAACCAGGGATAAAGGCCTGACAACGCCAGGTTCCATCTTTAACCAAAACACTAAATTCACCACTACCGTCGGTCGTAGCTTGAGACCAACCCGGCAAGTAATTACCACTACCATCAACTTCATTACACCAAACTCCAGTGTAGTTAATATTATCACTACCGTTTTTAACACTTCCTTCAATACTAGAAAGTCCGGTAGTTGCAATAGTAAAGTCAACTTCGGCCGCAGTTGCAGCTGATAAATTACTAGGAACTACAGTTACTAATTGAGGGGGCAATGAACCAATACCTGGCACATGAGCCTCACATTTAAAGTTTCCTTCAAAAATTTCAATTATAGCAGTACCGTTAGAACCTGTTTTCTTACCATTACCACCACCAAACATAGAATCTGGGTCGTAACAGTAGACATCGGCGTTAGCAATACCATTAGAATCCTGATCCGTAACTGTAGCTTGAATATAACGATTCGGAGAAAGGACAGCCATGCTAATATTATCCGCACTCGTGGTCTCATCAGCATTTAAGATCCCATCAGCATTTAGGAATTTAGGAGATGGTGGGATAAAAGATGAATCTTTGGCCCCCATCATATAAGGAGGCATATAATCCCAAACATTAACGTTAAATTGACCACTTGGAACAGAAAATGTCACAACAGCCTCCCCACTAGAATCAAAAGTAAAATCTTTTTCATACCAGTCCATCCAACTACCAACCTCAACGGTTCCTTTTTTATTATTAGTTCCACCAGAAACGTTAACTGTAACATTACGCAAGGTATCACCACGAGAGTTAGTCCCACCACTTAAATCTTGTAAAGTGATGTTGTGAGTAACGGTCCCACCATCAGATACATATAAACGAGGTGGATAACCAGTTTCATAATCAGTAGGCACGCTACTCTTATTTATAGTAACTACCGGTGGCATATAAAGGTCATAGTCCCCTTCTGGGAGATTATTGAATGCGTAAGTGGCGCTACCACTATTAAAGGTAGCGGTTTTAGAGAACATACCACTCCATGGCGATCCAAGTTCAAAAGTTAAAGTTTCACCATCGTCAACACCAGCACCAGTAATGGTTCCTTGAATAGTTCCGGTACCTCCTCCAGAAACATAATATGGACTAGAGATAAACGGACCAGCCACATGTTGTTTGGTAGAGTTTAAAATAGTTACTTCAGCGGTATAATCACCCTTAGTAGCTGGGGTTGCGATTCCACTCAAATCAATTGTTAAGAAATCGTTAGCGCTAGTTGCCCCACCGGTAAGTTCGAGAGTCACTGTGCGCGCGGCTGTATTCACGCTATCAATTGAGAAACTTAAAACTCCAGCCCCAGGTCCATTAATATCACCATTCACCGGGCTACAAGTAGAACTAGGGTTAGTTGTACAACTGGTTGGTTTAGCCGCATTAGTGACATTAGCTCCATTAAATTTAACTTGGATGTAACTATTTTCAGCCACTGCTTGATCAACTGGAATATCAACAAACCACATGGTTTCTTGAGATGCAGCTTTATTCATTGGCTCAACATGAAGCCCACCACTTTCTAATCCAAATCCAAACATATCCATGACAAAACCGGCTGTTCCAGCAATAATATCTGTTTTGTTGAACTTATCTTCGTAAAAGTCATAGTTAGCCCAAACTGAGCCATTATGTGTGTTATTGTCCTTATCGTCATCAAGGGCAGTGGCAATATCGTTACCCGCTATGTCCTGAACACTATCAACTGTAATCGTGTACGTATCATCCTGAATCAAGCTAAGGTCTTTAATAATAGCCATTCTTTCAGTAGCGATGTATTCAACAGTTTTGTTAGTTACATTAACATCAACAGTTAAAGGACTAACTAAGCCATAATTAAGGGCGTTTTCAGCCTGTGATTTTTTAACTGGCTCACTAAAATAAACTCGACATTCAAATTCTTCACATTCGCTATGAGCGACATAAGGTTTAGTTGTGTCAGAAGTCGATGTAATTGTAAAAGGCTGAGAATAAGCTGAAGCAATTTGATTACCCATAACATCCGCAACATCCGTAGTTATTTCTAGGGTATGAACATTTCCAGCGTTTAAAGCATTAGCGGGGCTAATAATGGCAGCATTTTCATTTGGCAAATAAGTAACATCTCCTTCTATTGGATTGTCTAAATTGTCCTTAATTTGGATATTACTACCTGAATTTGCTATATCAGAATCCGCAATCGTACTAACATTCATTTTTTTACTAAATTGAATGCGAATAGGCAGATACTGTGGAACCTCCACTACGTTCCCGGCCGCGTTACGATATTGATCTAAATCAGTTCCCCACACTACAGGGGCACTGGCATCAGTATTTGCACTGGTGCGGAAATAAATATCGTAAGCAGTGGTATCGGTTGGATCCCAAGGGTTATAAGCCATCAAGGCTTCACCATTATTATCGGTAATACCGGTTGTAACTACCAAATGGTATTCCTGATCAACCTCAAGGTCTCCATTGATATCAGCGTAAACAGCGGTCTCATCACCACTTAAACTAAAGGAATCAAAATTTACTTGCGTTCCATTAGTGCCATTGCTTTCAACTGGATAAAGTTTAATTGAAGTGTTATCAGCAGTTGCAATATTAATTTCGTTTTGGAAGCCGATTTCTACGGCCCCAGCATTTGGTGGGAAAGCATTATCACCAGGAGAAGGATAACTGTACATTACCCAGTTAGATTCAAACTTACCACTAGAATCCATAATGTTAAAACTGGCTAAATTATCGGTTGTCCCAATTTCATTATCAGACATATCTTTTACTTTGCTTACCGTAATAGTACAAGATTGACCAGCTCCCAAACTAGCTCCTTCAATCATCACCTCTTGATTCCAAGATTCATAATGGAAGCTTTTATCAGAAAGAATTTTGGTGTCTGTTCCACAAACAAGCTGGAAATTAGTCAGAGCAATGGTGTCTTCTTGAATATGTTCATTAAACTGAACACCAATCATCCAACCATCTGACCAAGCGTATTCTACTTGAGGAGCCTTGTCATCAGCTGCTCCGGTAGTGAAAGAGGTTGTTGCTTGTGTTCCTAAGGCATTGCCAGATAAATCTTTTACTCCAGTCGTTACCGTGAGGGTATAATTGGTATTGGCTTCTAGGGCTCCAGTTGGGACGTAATCAGCAGAATAATCCCAGATGTTATACTTAACCACGCCTGGCACTTGGGCGTCATTCGATGTCTTTTTAAGAGTAATAGAGCTAGTGGTTAGGCTAGCTGGATCCATTGCTTCGTTAAACCTAACTTGAGCTTGATAAAGACCAACTCCAATACCCGTGTCTAAATCTTGAGGAGTAACAGCTGAAATAGTTGGAGCCGTAGAATCAGTTGAACCATTAACAAGGAATGATCTAAACTCTTCATATGGTAGGGATCCACCTTCTTCGTTTTGAACTGTAGTTGGAATTCGGACTTCATATTCAGTGTCAGCTGTTAGATTTGACGATGGCGTGATTTTTACCATGTTACTATTACTAATATAGGTAGCAGTGGCACTAACAGCAGTGCCAGTATCTGGATAACCATACATACTCCAACCAGTAATTGGAGCTACTTGAATATTAGAAACTGTGGATTCCGCCATTTCATCAGAGAACTGAACCAAAATTGAGGTGTTTTGAGGAACATCAAAAAGTCCCCAATCTGGATAAACTCCTTCTACCCAGAAAGATTGATCCATGTAGAAGTCATCGTCAAATACTTCACTAGAAACATTTGAGCCGTTAGACATTTGATTACCTAAACTATCAAGAATCGTACCACCGCTCACAGTCAAGACTGCCGTTTCACCAGCAGTTAAGTCCAAACCGGTAATTTCAAGCGCGTTGTCATAATCATGATAAGTTGAACCGACATTTTCTAATGAAACCTGCTGTCCTCCAACTGTCATAGAGTAGCTTACAAGTGTAGAGACAGATGATCCCATAGCACGATCAAACATCACGTAACAATTATCTGTTGAACAGTCCATCCAACTAAACGATGGAGCTGTGGTCACACTTTGGCCAGTACTAAAGCTACGGGTAAACCGAGAGGCCAAGGCATTAGAAGCTTGATCTTTTACTGCGGTACTAACCGTAATTGTATAATCTGTATAAGGTTGAAGAGGCTCACTTAAATATATACCAGCGGTCCAGGCACTTTCATCGTACCAAACCTCTCCACCTAAACAGTTTTCTGAGCCAGCTTGATTGGTACAAAGCTTAACATTTCCGCTTAAATTAAAAGCATTAATAGTGGCACTATTCATTGGCTCACTAAAATAGATTTGAAGATAACTATTAGTGAGCGGAACGTTAATCGGGTCAACTACACCGCTAGTGTTCCCATCATCATAAACATCTACACTAGTATCATTAACAGTTGGACCGGTTGTGTCATTATCGGCACCAGTCGTAAACTGAATGTAATAATTAGGCATAGTTTCGTTGTAGATACTCTTAACCCCATTGGAGTCACCAACAATTTCTAATTCATAAGCCTGATTCGCATCCAGAGTAGTGGAATTAACAATCACCGCGGTGTTAGTTTCACTATCATAAGAAACAGAATCTAGAGCAATGGCTGAACCAGTAACATCATAAGTATTCCAATCAAAAGCTCTTAAAATCAAAGTCGGACTACCTCCGGTTACAACTAAATCATTTGGATTAACTGGCTTGCTAAATTGAACAGAAAGAGAACTTATATTTCGAGCCACATCCCAACTGTTTTGACTAGGAGAACTATCCATAACCATCAAAGGACTATCAGTCATCCCAGCGGTAGGGTCGTAACTAACAGCTAAATTTATGTTTTGAGCAACGTTTGGAGTTCCTGAGTTTGGACTATCTTTTAATCCACTAACCGTTAGGGTATAAACTTCCCCTGCCACTAGTGGAGTACTAGAATCCAAATTAATAGTAATACTATCCCATTGAGAATATATATTATCGACAGTAAGCCCCCCATTAAGAGTAGCCGTCGCAGAAGAGGTGTCTAGTCCATTCTCATCCCAACAATAAAGCTCAATTTCGGTACTTGATCTAATGTCATAATCATTACAAGTTGGAGGAGATGAATCACTTGAACCCCAGGTATAAACTTGACTAACAAGAGGGTCTGAGCCGGTTACGTTTGCAGAGACTGTTACTTCATAAACTCTTCCATCCTGCATAAGCGTGCTGGAAGATAATTCTAAATCTACATAAAGCCCATAATTATAAACATTGCTAATAACTAAAGTGGTGTCTGCTGCTATATCTTTCACACTAAAGTTTGCAGGAATTGCACTAGAAGAGCCAATAACTTGGTTAAAATCAAGTCCAATCCGATCACTGCCCATTGAATACGTACTAATTACTTGAATGGCAGAAGCAAAAGTATTGGCTAAACCAGGAGTAGCCGCCTGCTTAAAGAAATCTTCAGATGCAGATCCTAAAGCTGTAGAAGTACTATTACGACCGATAGCTTCGTCTGAGGCTTGAGATGAAGTCCCAGCTAAAGCATTGTCCCCAACATATCCATCATCAAAAGCTCCTAAAGGAAGAGAATCTTCAACCATGTAAGAGGACGGATTGTAAATTTCGAAATAATCATTATCTCCTAAATCACCACCTTTATCTAAGACAGCTAACACAAGGAAATCTCCACTATCTGTGTCGGTAATAGAACCAGATCCAGATCCTACATAATTTACAGTTGTAAATTTTTCTTCGCCGCCGCCGTTAGCCTCACAACCAGGCGAGGCAGTAAGGATACATTTAGCAACTGTAGTCTCATTTCCAAATCCTCCACGGAAGGCGTATATCTCGTATCCAGTCAAATCCAATCCACTTTCATTAATGGCAATTTCAAGAAACTCGTCATCGTTATTAACAGTTCCTACCCCTTTAGACCCGTCATAGTCACTTGTGCTCCAATCTGATTGTGGAGATGTTACAACTTCGTTAATAAGTACATCTGAACCAAAATGCCCACCTCCTTCGTCGTTTTGACAGTTCACTTCGCTTATTTGCACCATACCAAATAAATCTGCAGATCCAGTTAAATTAGCACCCATATATCCACAAG
>CAXCBS010000046.1:0-8873 GCA_963980845.1 uncultured Candidatus Peregrinibacteria bacterium
TCCCTTCCAAGGTGTTATCATGCACAATTGCAATATCTGTTGTGCCGCCACCAATATCCACAAAAATCGCATTCAAATGCTCGCCTTCCTTGGGCGATAACATGCAACGCGACACCGCATAAGGCTCAGACGTAATCGCCAGTAACGGAATATCTAACTCCGCGGCAATAGTCTGCAAGGCGCCATAATGCACCAGCGGTGAAAAAGCATTAAACACAGTCATTACCACTTCTTTCCCCTGAAAACCAATTGGATTTGCAACCTTATAATTATCAACTTTCACATCTACAATTGCAGCTGATACAAGCTTTACATCAATCTCGTTGTAACCAGTTTCAAAAGCTAGCTCTGAGCGAATTTGCTCAAAAGCTTTCCATTGAACCTTGTGAATAATGTTTTTAAGTTCTTCGAAATGGATTTTAGCGTGCGGTTCATGACGACGATAACGGATGGTTCGTGTTGAGCCTTTTACTAACTCACCAGCAATGCCCATTACCAATTGTTCAGGCATAACACCTGACATTCGCTCAGCTTCGGCAATTGCTTCTTTGCAGTTTGAAATAACGGCCGCGATATCTGTTACCGCACCGTTTTGCATGTCCCCAGGGTTCTGGCGCGATTTACCCACACCAAGAATCCGACCTTTTTGACCGTCAAGTTGCACCACCAGAGCTTTTACAAACTCGGTGCCAATATCGAGGGCTAATAAGGAGTTCCCGACTTTTCGGGAACGACGTTTAAGAAAGGAAAACATGGTAGACGTAATCTATACCAAACCTGGGCTACACGCAACCTACTTATACCAGTCGCTATCTGACTCATAACTCATCTTAAGCGTCTGTTTTTGAGCATGACGATCAATCGACAATTCAATTAACCTTGTGATCAGTTCAGTGTAGGGGACTCCAGCCTCTTCCATAAGCTTGGGATACATACTGATTTCAGTGAAACCTGGGATCGTATTAATCTCATTTAAATAGATTTTTCCAGAATTTCGCTCCACAAAGAAATCAATTCGTGCAAAACCAGCACAATCTAGCGCTTGGTAGGCCAACTTAGACACTTGTTTGATTATTTTCTTCTGATCAAGCGATAAATCAGCCGGGATTTGAGTAGAAGAAACTCCATTCACATATTTATCATGGAAATCATAAAACTCACCGCCAACATGAACCTCTCCAGCCGGAGAAATAATCAAGTCATCATCGTTTCCAAGAACTGCAATTTCAATCTCACGCGCCTCAATTCCGTCCTCAATAATAATTTTTGAATCAAATTGATAAGCTAAATCTATGGCCGCCGTAAGGTCTTTTGGATGTTTTACTTTGCTGATTCCAACACTAGAACCAAGATTAGCTGGCTTAACAAAAACCGGCATGGAAAATTCTTCGCTTACCAGGTGTAAAATTCGCTCTGGGTCACGCATCCAGGTGCCACGGCGAATGCCAAGATAATGCACCTGCGGCAACTCCCATTTTTCCCAAATTGTCTTGGCCATCAGTTTATCCATGGCCGCCGAAGAAGCAAAAACTCCAGACCCAACATACGGAATATTAGCCATCTCAAACAATCCTTGAATCGTGCCATCTTCTCCGTAAGGCCCATGCAAAACCGGGAAAACCACATCTAAATCTTGCAGCATTAAGTGCACTTTTTCACCAGTATTTTTAAGGGTGCGGTGCTCGCGGCCCATAGCTATTACTCCACTCTGATGCGGGTTAGTGTGAAAAGTCGCCGGGTGAAGCTGGCTTAAATCTCCAGTCCGCAAGGCTTCAACCGTATCAGCGCCCACAACCCATTGCCCTTCTTTTGTGATTCCAATCGGAATCACCTCAAATTTTTCCTTATCAATTAACTTCATGATCGCGGTTGCGGAAACAAGCGATACCTCGTGTTCTCCCGAACGTCCTCCGAAAATAATTCCAACTTTAATTTTTGACATGGTCCAAGTTTAGCAAATCTCAGCACTGGGGTAAATAATTGGCTTGTTTGTGGCCTCCGCCCAGACGCGATCTCCATAGCTGAAATGCCACCACTCATCTGAAAGATTATGAAATCCAAGCGGAACCAAAGCTTCATATAAAACCATTCTATTCGCATGGATTTCTGCTTCTGGCGACCCAATTACCGCTTTTTCGAAATAAAATGTATGCGCTGGCTCATGAAAATAATCAAAAGGAGTTCCCATCAAAACCTCACGGCCCCCATCGTCAATTAAAGTTAAATCCACAGCCCCACCCGTATTATGAGGAGAGGCAAAACTTGGATCTTTTGTTGGCTCGGACACAAACTCTTGAGTGGCTTTGTGTAGCCGCTTCTCGTTCCACTCAGAGTTTTCTTGTTCTAATTTTTTATACAACTCAGAGTAGAGCTTTTGTTGAACCGCGGTAGTCCGAAAACCATCCCAAATTTTGAACTTTAATCCACGTGGTAATTGTGACTGCGCCTCACACAATTTAGTTACAATTTTTTGTCGCAACAAAATACGCTTGTCCGAAGTTAGGCCACTTAAAAAATACATTGGCTCTACTTCCAAACCATATTCCTCGGCCAAAACTAGGGGATCTTGATCTAAATTCAGCATAAATTAATTTAACTTTAAAATTTATTCCAAGTCAACAGGCTAGAATCGCGCTTGACTCATTTCTCTTTATGCGGTAAAATATAAATGTACAATTGTACTATCTAAACAAAAACAAAATGAAATTAAAACAGCTTTTTGCCATCAGAGCTGTTCGACTAGGCATCATGGCCGCGTTCGTCGCGACCTTTTTCGGTGCCCCTGCTCTGGGCCAATTAACAGGGAACCAGACCCTGCAAAAACTGGATCTCATCGAAATAACCGCCGATGTTCTTGGCGTAGATGAAACAGCCCTATCTGTCACTAGTGCAGAGGTAGATACTAGTGGCGTGTCCGCTAGCGTTGCCTCCGACATCGATACAGACAATGACGGAATAACCGACAGCAACGACGAATGCCCGGATACTTTTGGCACCGCCACAAATGGGTGTGAAACAGATTCAGACGCAGATGGCCTCGGCGACTCTGAAGATGATTGCCCCTACGAAGCAGCTGATACCACTGATGGCTGTCCTGCTGATAAGCCGGACTTAGTGGTAGATACTTTAGAAATTAGCGACAACGGATTAGTAAACGTAAAAGTGAAAAACCAAGGAGACGGAGCAGTCTCTAGCAGTAATTTTGGCGTTTACATCTACATCGACGAAAATATGAGCACAGCGAAGACCTGGACTTACAGTGTTAGTACTCTAGCTGATCAAGGCTGTTTAGCCGTTGGTGGCACCTGTTCAATCAGCCCACAAACAGTAGATACTTCTACTAGTCACACTGTTCGCGTTGAGGTTGATCCAAACAGCGCTATCGAAGAAGAAGATGAATCTAACAATACTGAAAGTTTAGATTACACAGTAGATGTTGCCCTACCTGATTTGGAGGCTAAAACCGCTACTATTTCCAGTTCTGGTTTGGTTGAAGTAACAGTTGAAAATGTTGGTGAAGGATCTGTCCCCACCGATGAATTTCATGTTTTCATCTACATTGACGAAACAATGACTACGGCCAAAACCTGGACTTATAGTCTTAGTACTCTTTCCAACCAAGATTGTTTAGAGCCTGGTGGAACTTGTAAGATTTCCCCTCAATACGTTGAGGTTGACTCTAATCACACTCTTCGCGTTGAGGTTGATCCTTATGACGCCATCGAAGAAGATAACGAGTACAACAACACTTATGATTATAACTATGTTGTTGAAAGTTATAGTGATTCCCTTCCAGATCTTGGAGTCTCAGGTCTTTCTATTAGCTCTAGTGGATTAATAACCGCTATTGTTGAAAACTATGGGAACGGCGATGCTACCGAGGATTTTGGAGTTTATATTTACATTGACGAAGGAACAAGTACTGAGAAAACTTGGACTTATTCAACCAGCACTCTTTCTAATCAGGGATGTCTTGATGCTGGCGGAACCTGTTCAATTAGTCCTCAAACTCTTTCTACTGACGAAAGTCACACTGTTCGAGTTGAGGTTGATCCAAGTGACGTAATTGAAGAAGCCGATGAAAATAACAACGAAGAAGATCTTTCTTATGTAGTAGAAGAACAAACAGAATTACCTGACCTTGAAACTTCAATTGAGGTTTCAACTACTGGTGAAGTTACTGTTGGAGTTAAAAACAGTAGTGATGCTGCCATTGATTCAGATGATTGGAATGTTTATATCTATGTTGATGATAAAACTTGGACTTACAGTGTTAGCACTTTATCTGATCAAGATTGTTTAGAGGCTTGGGGAACTTGTGAGATTTCCCCTCAGTACGTTGATTTAAACGCTGATCACACTGTAAAAGCCGAGGCTGATGCTAACGATGAAATCGAAGAGTCTGATGAAACTAACAACGATGATACTTACTACTATTATACTGAAGCAACAGAAGAATTACCTGATTTATCACTAGGCTCAGTCTATATTGACTCTAGTGGCACAGTTGTAGTTGAGGTTGAAAATACCAGCAATACAGACATTGATGATTCTGAAACCTTCCACATTTACATTACTATAGATGGTAACAAGTGGACTTATTCAACCAGCACCTTAGCTGACACCGGTTTCTATTACGCTGGTGGTGATGCTGAAATCAGCCCTGAAAAAGTTAGCACTGACGAATCTCATGACATTAAAGTAGAGATCGACCCAAGTGACGTAATTTTAGAATCAAACGAAAATAATAACACTTTTGATAGCACGGTTACCCCTGATGGTTATAATTCAGCCACTTGTGATGGCTGGACAACTGATGACGGTTCTTGTGAAGATTTTGGTAACTGGAACTGGTTAAACGGTGACTGGTGTGTAATGGATTCAAACTGGGAAGCTGAATGTGAATACGACGATGACACCACCTGGAGTGAAAGCGTTTGTGGAATGGACGGTGAGACCTATGGTAGCGAAGAAGCGGCCTTAGAAGGTGGTACCGAAGTAGATTACTGGGGAGAATGTGGAGTAGCTGACCGTCGCGAATTATATGAAATGCGTCGCATGCTTTCTCAAAACGATGTTGAGTTTGGAGAAATCATTGAACGCTCTGAACGCACTATTTTAAACTTAGAAAAATATATTGAAATATTTGAACGCTATTTATCAGAAGCTAAAGAACGAGGTCATGAGACTACTGACCTTGAGGATGTAGTTGAAGACCGCACCAAAGTGTTTGAAGGATTTAAAGACAAGGTAGAAAAAGTACAGGATGAAGCCGAAGAATACGTTGACCTTTATGATGAATTTTTTGCCGAGGGTGAAGAAAGATACGACACGGTTGAAGCTGGAGAAAAAGGAAGTCAGTATTTCTGGGCTTGGGCTAATAAGCACGATTTCTACTGGAAACTACGTGAAGTTGTAGAACGCAAAAACGACCCATTTGACGACCAAGGGCTTCATGACTTAAATGGCCGCGAACCTGTTAAGATTGCTTTTGAAGCCGCTGGACAAGATATAAGTCTGGATTGGAGTATTTACGAAGACGGTATTTATGACCCAATTTCTGAACTCTATTCTGACTGGGATGACATTGCTGCCAATTTAACTGAGCTTCAAGGAGAAATTCTAGACGTAATTGAAGACGATGAAGCCATGAGTTGGGAAGAGATTGATGACTATCGTTGGGATTTTGAAGATCGAATGGAATGGCTCAGAATGGATATTGACGACCACTGGTGGAACGTTGGAGAGTTCTGGAACAGTGAACCATGGCAAGTTGTTGACGAGATGTGGAGATCTGTTCACTGGGCTCGTGAAAGCGACTTTGCCACCGAAGAAATCGAAGGATTAATTGCTATTTGGCAAGAAGGTGAAGTAATGGGAACTATTAAAGACACCTTTACCGAGGATGATGCTCAAGATGCGGTAACTGACTTGATCGAATTACGTGATGAAAAACTTCTTCCAGCCGCAGAATATGCGCTAGAAAAAGCCGAGGAATTACAGAACCCAGACCCAATTTGGTACTTTTTCGAACAAATCATGAAACCAACCGAGGTTTGGGCCTCTCCAAAGCTTGATTTATTGTCATACTATTATTACAACCAATACCGTGACAGCATGAGTTCAGGCGACCAAGAATTGCTGGATCACTTTTTCGGAGGACTTCATGATTTCCATGTCGACTTTACCGAAGGGGCAGATGACATGTTTGACCTTGCCGGTGACGAATTTGATCACTTTATGGGCGTAGTTGACGAAGACATGAAGAACTTAATTATTGAAAAAGTTGTCGCAAGTGTTAGTGCCGATGTTATTAAATCTCTTGTAGAACATGATCAAAGCATGGGTATTGGACTAGGACATTTGATGAATATGAGTGCTCACGCTAATAACCCAGAAAAACTGGCTGAACACGCGGCTAACGTTCAAGTAACCGCTGAATACCTATCTGAGCTTCGCTCTGAGGCTGGTAGTAACGCTAGCTTAACATCATTCATTGCTCGCGCCACGGCGCACGCAGGAGTCCTATACGGCGATGACGCTGATGATCTTCGTGATTACTTATCTGGCTTAGACCCAGCTAACCTAGCTAGTACTGATATTACATCGCTAGAAGAATTGCTTGAAAAAGCAATCGCATCATCTATGGAAGCTAAATATGATGATGGTCTAGTAGCATTTAAGGATATTCAAGAAGATCAATGGTTTTTTGACCCAGTTTCTACAGCCAAAGGACTAGGAATTGTCTCTGGTTACAAAGATGCTAGTGGCAATCTAACTGGTGATTACGGTGCAGCTGACTCTGTTACTAACGGTGAAGTCATGAAAATGGTGATGGAAACTCTTGGTTACGGTGGTACAGGATCTGTTTCTGGACACTGGTCTGACCCTTATTATGAAACAGCTAAAACTCTCGGCCTAGATGTTGCTCAATTCACTATTCAAGATGACCCAGCTATGCGTATTTATATCGCTGATTTACTAGTTCAAGTATTGGATTTAGAAGCTGGTAGTGTAGCTTATTCTTTCACTGATGTTTCATCTAGCTTACAAAACACGATTAACGCTATTGCTAGTGCTGGAATTATGACTGGTGATGATGGGACTAGCCGGTTTAGACCATATGATGGAATTAACCGTGCGGAAGCTGCAACTGTAGTAACCCGCGCGCAAGAGTACTATGCTAGTCAACAAGTTGTTACCACAAACCTAAGCGATCTAACGGACAGTATGTCTAATTTTGATGCTATAGATGTTGATGTTTACAATGAAAATGACTGGGCAACCACCACGTTCCAAAAACTAGGTGCGAGCTTGGTTAGTGTTCTTGATGCGCTTAAGCCATCGATCATGATGATCGGCATGTAATAGTTTTTGATAAATTCCTCTTGCATTTTAGGAAGAAATCCGTATTCTGCTGTAGCAGATTAACTTCCTTATGAAATGCCAAAACATCCGGTACCAAAGCAAAAACAAGCTAAAACACGCAGTAAAAAGCGCTACAGCACTTATGCTGGCATCCAGCGTCGCAAGCTTACCAACAGGGTTAATTTAGTGGAATGTACAAATTGTGGACAAAAAAGACAGACTCATCATGTTTGCCAAAGCTGCGGCATGTACCGCGGTCGCCAAGTGTTGAATATGGGTAAGAAGACTCAGAAAATCACTACCATGAAGGCTTAAGTTTTGCTCCTTTTAAATTTCCTTAAATGGCCTCAAATCGCCATCTCTCCAGAATTGCTGTTATTCAAACTCTGTTTGCTTATGAAGCGCGAGGAGAAGATCCTGAGGTCCTTTTAATGTATATAGTAGAAGGGTTTCACCCTCAAATTAAAGAGATAGAATTTGCCCAGGATAATTTAAGAGGTGTTTTGAAAAAAATCAAAGATATTAAAAAAATCATTAAAAAAACTGCGCCTGAGTGGCCATTTGAAAAGATTGCTCCCATCGATAGAGTTATTTTGGAGCAGGGGATTTATGAAATTATCGCTTCCCCTGACGTCCCTCCTGTTGTAGCCATTAATGAGGCTATTGAAGTCGCCAAAGAATTTGGCAATGAAAACTCTCCAAAATTCATTAACGGCGTTTTAAGTACTGTTATGAAAGCTCATAAACCAGATTCAAAATGACAGATCGCTTCACATCACTCGAAGAAAAAATAGGTATCTCTTTTAAAGACCGAAAAACATTAGAAATAGTTTTTGTACATAAATCATATATTAATGAGACTTCGGATAAATCTCTTGGTCACAACGAACGTTTGGAGTTTTTAGGTGATGCGGTTTTAGAATTGGTTGTAACCGAGTTTTTATACAAGAATTACCCTCATGACGAAGGGGAGCTCACTAACTGGCGTTCAGCCTTAGTAAAAGGGGCTCATCTTGCTACTGTTGCCAAGGAATTGAACCTGGGAGAGTACCTTACTTTGAGCCACGGCGAAGAAAAATCTGGGGGACGAGAAAAAAACTACATTTTAGCTAATACTTTTGAAGCGCTCCTTGGCGCAATTTACTTAGAACACGGTTACGAAGTTTCACATGAATTTATCGATAAGTTTCTGCTTATTTACCTGGAAGAAATCTTGGAAAAAAACCTTCATGTTGATGCTAAATCTCAATTTCAGGAGTTAGCCCAGGCCAAAGAAGACACAACTCCAGTTTATAAGTTACAAGAAGATCACGGCCCAGATCATGCCAAAGAATTCATAATGGCCGCTTATATAGGAGAGCGAAAAATCGCTGAAGGAAGGGGTAGTAGCAAGCAAAAAGCCGAGCAAAGAGCAGCGGAAAATGCGCTTGAAGAGCTAGGCTGGTAAAAGCCTTACAGATTAACAAGAAAATAACTTGCGTTTTTTGCAAAAATATACTATAATA
>CAXCBS010000047.1:0-8850 GCA_963980845.1 uncultured Candidatus Peregrinibacteria bacterium
GCATAATTTTCAACCTGTTCAGTGACAAATTTCACCTCTTCTGCATAGTGATTAAAATGGACTGAACGGGGTAGCCTTGGCTCCAAATTAGCTTTGGCTATTAGGTTTTTATCTAAGTTTTCACGGCTTTCTAAGCGGAATGGATTGTTGTTTTGAATCACCTTATAACTTAAGTCCAAAATTGGCTGCGTAGAACGATAATTTTCTTTTAAAACGATTTTTTTAGCATCTTTATAAGTTTCCTCAAACTGTAAAATATTGCTTAACGAAGCTCCTCGCCATTTATAAATACACTGGTCATCATCGCCAACCACCATCAGGTTTCGATAACGATCGGCTAATAGCTCCACAATACGACTCTGCGCAGTGTTTGTGTCCTGATACTCATCAACCATAATATGCTTGAACCGCTCTTGGTATTCAGTCAAAACCGCTGGACGCGTTTCAAATAATTTCACAACTAAATACTGTAAACTCGCAAAATCTAAAACCCCTTCTTTCATAAGAATCTCATCATATTTCTGATAAGCTTTTGCTAACTCAAGTTGCTTTTCACCTTCTTCATCGTCAAGCGAAGAAGCATATTCCAAATATGTTTCCGGAGAGATTAACTCATCCCGCAGATGTCCAAAATGCGTCACCAAAGCCGATATAAATCGCAATGGATTTCCAAGTGGACGATAGTAATTTAGCTCTAATTCAAATAAGTGTTTTTTAAGCAGTAGGGCCGTGTCGGTTTGGGAAAGAATCTGATAAGAAGTATCAAGTCCAATTTCCAGTCCTCGTTCGCGTAAAACAGCATCGGAAAAACCATGAAATGTTTTAGCCCACAGCTCCACATAACCATATGGCAAAAGAGTATCCAACCGCTCCTGCATTTCTAGAGCAGCTTTTTCTGTAAAGGTAAGAGCCAAAATTTCATCTGGATCGATGCCTCCTTGAATTAAATGGCAAATACGATGCGTTAAAACGCGAGTCTTGCCCGTTCCGGCTCCTGCAATAATAAGAAGGGGACCGTTTTTGTGGGAAGCAGCTTCACGCTGTGCTGGATTCAAATTTTCTAAAAAATCGCTCATAAAGTAAGAGCACAATATCAAATTACCAGCCCCTACTCAACAAGTTGAAGTAGCTTTTTATGGACATCATCCGAAAGTGGTGCTTCGAGCCAAAAATGAAGTGGACAGCGCTTGCGCCCCTTGGCTTTCAAAGCTTTTTTAACGCATTCACCATTTGCGCAAACATAAGCTCCTCGCCCTGGGGTTTTTGGTTCACCAGGCGCACAAACTTTCACCACATTCTTGGGTGTTCTTACAACACGAATCAGATCCCCTTGAGGGAACTCCTGAAAGCAGCCAGTACACCGACGGAGCGGTTTATTCTTCATCTTCGTCAGAAGTTTCTTCTTCTTCAGCTTCTTCCTTAGCTGGAGTAGCGTTAGGAGCAACCAAAGCTTTAATACTTAGACCAATTCGATGCTCATCAAGGTTAACATCAATAACCTTGGCCTCGATCTTGTCACCAACAGTTAAAACTTCACCTGGTTCAGCCACTTCTTTGCCATCTTCATGGACAATTTCAGAAAGGTGAATTAGACCGTTAATATCATCGGTAAGCTTCATAAAAGCACCAAACGGAGCTAAACGAGTGATTTCACCAGTTACAGTGGAACCAGCTTTAAAGGTTTTAGCAGCATCAGCCCAAGGGTCAGCTACCAAGCGTTTCATACTTAGAGAAATCTTATCACCTTCAATTCCGATAATTTGAACATCAACCGCGTCTCCAACTTTTCCAAAATCAGATGGGTCTTTAACATGACCCCAAGCAATTTCAGAGATATGAACAAGTCCTTCAAGACCATCAAAAGCCACAAAAATACCAAATTTAACAACACCACTAATTTTACCTTTAACCTTAGTTCCAATCTTAATCTTGCCCAACGCAGATTCACGTTGTTGGCGGAAAGCAGCCCGTTCAGAAAGAATAAGCTTACCATTTCCTTTATCAAGATTGATGATCTTAACAGTTAGATCAACACCAACAAGTTTTTTAAGTTTTTGGAGAATCAAATTAGCATCAGCACCATTAACACGTGGGTAGTGAAGAGGCGCAAGTTGAGAAACTGGAATAAATCCTTTAATTCCATCAACTTCAAGTAAAAGTCCACCTTTGTTTGCTTCAGTAGGTTTAACATCAATCGCTTCGTTTTCTTCGTGAGCATCGGCAAATCGTTTCCAAGCGCGTTCTTGACTAGCTTTACGCAAAGATAGAAGCACAAAACCCTCGTCATTTTCAGATTCAAGTACACAAGAAAAAACTGGGTCACCAGTAGTTAGCTCCTTGATAGTATTCATACTGTCTTTAGCCTCGCGTCCACTGATAATACCAGTGTTCACGCCGCCAATATCCACCAAAATACGGTGTTTAGAGACAGAAATTACACTTCCTTCAATAAGTTCACCCGGCATTGGGATGATCATGTTAGGAGAGGCTTTTAAGAGCTCCTCCATGGCAATAGTTGTCGCAGCCATAAGCTTAAAGTGGGCAAGGATTAAAAAATATAATACGCTTCTAGGGTGTCCTTGCAACCTGTTCACCTCTAGTAGGCGCGTGGATTATAGGGGAGTTTATCTAGATATGCAAGATCATTAAGCTTTTTTCATATCTAGTTCTTGGCCTTTTTTAACGACTTTAATTCTATCGCCTTCTTTGAAATCACCATCAAGTAATTTTTCAGCAAGTACGTCTTCAACCTTATCTTGAATTACACGACGCGCTGGACGAGCCCCATAATCAGGGTCGTAACTCCACTTAGCTAACAGATCAAGCGCCCCAGGGGAAAGATCCAAGGAAATGGATTTTTCCTTTAGGCGTTTTTCAAGATCTGAAATCTGCAGTCTTACAATTGATTTTAAGTGATCGTGATTAAGTGGGTGGAAAACAATAATCTTATCTAAACGATTAATGAATTCTGGTCGGAAATGGTCTTTTAATTCTTTTAAGATGTCTTCTTTGCGGTCATCAAAAGCTTGTTCAGCACGTTTGAGTTCATCATCTTCAAGCGTAAAACCAATTGGGCCAGCCGATTCAGTAAGTTGGCGAGCACCAATATTAGTTGTAAGGATTACAATCGTATTTTTGAAATCAACTTTGCGACCCTTTCCATCTGTTAAGCAACCATCTTCAAGAATTTGAAGTAGCATGTTCATTACGTCTGGATGAGCTTTCTCAACCTCATCAAACAAAATTACAGAGTATGGTTTGCGACGTACCATTTCCGTGAGCTGGCCGCCTTCATCGTAACCCACGTAACCAGCAGTTGTACCAGTTAAACGAGACACATTATGACGTTCCATAAACTCACTCATGTCGATTTTAATAAGCGCATCTTCGTCATTGTAAACCTCGAGAGCTAATGATTTAACAAGCTCTGTTTTACCAACACCAGTTGGCCCCATGAAAACAAAGGAAGCAATTGGACGGTGCGGCGCGCCGACCCCCATGCGAGAGCGGCGAATTGCCTTAGCAACAGATTGGATAGCTTCTTCTTGGCCAATAATGCGACGTTTAAGAAGATTTTCTAGATTCTTAAGTCGAGAGATATCGTCTTTGAGTAATTTAGCGGCCGGGATTCCAGTGCTTTTCGCAAGCACGTGGGCAATGTCGTCCGCGTCAATTCGTCCGCGGAGTTCTTTTGGAACTTTTACTCGGCGCGCCTCCTCAATTTTTTCCATCAAACGTAATTCTTCAGTGCGTAGATTGGCTGCTTTTTCATAATCTTGTTTAGCAACCGCCTCTTCTTTAGTTTTGATAATTTTATTCAGCTCTTTTTGATACTTGCTAACCGGCTTCTTATCAGTTTTAACTTTCATTCCCTTCAAAGAGGCTGCTTCATCCATTAAGTCAATGGCCTTATCCGGTAAAAACCGATCATTTACATAACGTTTTGAAAGCTTAACCGACGCCTCCAGGGCATCATCATCAATAATCAAATTGTGATGTTCCTCAAAAGCTGATTTAAGTCCTTTCAAAATTTGCAAAGTTTGTTCTTCGGATGGTTCATCAACCATTACAGTTTGAAAACGACGCTCCAAAGCAGTGTCATCCTCAATGTGTTTTCGATATTCATTAGTTGTAGTAGCTCCCACAATACGGATATTCCCGCGTGAAAGAGCAGGTTTTAGAATGTTTGCAGCATCTAAGCTACCTTCAGCCGAACCAGCACCCACAACAGTATGCAATTCATCAATTAAGAGAATTACATTTTCTTGCGTACCAGCTTCATCAATAATCTGTTTTAAACGTTCTTCAAACTCACCACGATATTTAGTTCCAGCTACAACAGCCGCCATAGAAAGCGACAAAATTCGCTTATCAATCATCGTGTCAGGTACGTTTTCCTGGACAATAGCTTGGGCCAATCCCTCAACTACCGCTGTCTTACCAACTCCCGGTTCACCAATTAGCACCGGATTATTCTTAGTTTTTCGTTGTAAAATACTAATTGTTCGTTCAATTTCTTTTTCACGACCAATAATAGGATCCATTTTCCCAGAGCGATATTTAGCAACTAAATCCTCAGTGAAATAATCTAAGGCCGGGGTCGCCGAAGTCTTATCTCCTTTTTGATCTTGCTGTGCCGCCTGAAATCCAGTTTTTTCTTCTCCGCCACCGCCCATAACTCCTTGCAAACCACTTAAGAAAAATTCAAGCGGATTCATTTGTCCAGGAGAAGAGCCAGCGCCCATTCCAGCTGGAGGTGAGTCAGGATAGTTTTTTTGGCTTTTTTTAAGCGTTTCAAAAGCGCCTTCAATTTCTTCTGTTACAGAGCGTGGTCTAACCTTCATGTTCTCTAAAATCACGGTTGCCGCAGTGTTTTCCTGCCCAACCAAAGCGTATAAAAGATGCTCAGTTCCCACAAACATGTGATTGTGACCCTGAGCGCATTTAACAGCATCTTCAATAACTTTTTTCGCAAAACCAGACAGACCACCAGTTGATTTGCCACCCTTAGAAGGGCTTGTAGTTCGTCCCACAGTTTTCAAAACCAAGTTCACATTATCTAGAGATACTCCAAAATTCATCAAAATATTAGCTCCCAATGAATTTGGTTGGCTCAAAACACCGATCAAAATATGTTCAGTGCCCACATAATTAGTATTCGTTTTTTTAGCAACTTCTTGCGCCACAATAAGAGCTTGTTTGGCCTCTTTTGTAAACTTCTCAAAACGTTGATCATTTGGGTCTGCGTCTGCCATGTAAGGTTATTTTTTAATTATTTTTTTCAAAACTCCACAAATTATAACATATTTTAAGGAGAAATAATACGCTTTAAGTCTTGCCGAATACCAGGTTAAATGGTCTTAAATAGATTCTGCCATAACCTGAATTTCTTCGCTATAGTCCGCAGATCCGCTTAAATAAAAGCTTGAAGCGTCATCGCGCGGAATTTCAGCATAAAAATCAGAGCCACTAGTCCCGGTCTTCATTGTGCCTACCGAGGAGTCTTTGATCTCCAAAGTCACCAAAGCATTGCTTGCATCGGCGGGCTGAGTACTAAAATAGAAAAAACTCCCAGAACGGCTGTAATACCAATTCGACGGATAAAGCATCTCAAATTCTAGTGTAGCGCTTTCCATAGCTCGATAGCCTTCTAAAACCACCATAGCTTCGCCACTCTCAGCATTTATAGAGGTTAGTTCAAGTCCTTTAGCCGCATCCTCTCCAGAAGCCAATTCCCAATCTGTTATTGACCCTTCCTCAAAACTAGCCAACATTTCAAACTCACCACCTCCTAAGTTCTGCAAAAGGTCTCGGTGCATAGATTCATCCTCCAAAGAGTAAACAACATATATATAGTCAGGTTCGGCAAACTCGTAACGAATTGGAGTCATTTCACCATCCACTTCTGCCAAATTCCAGTAATGATCGTCCATAGACTCAATAATCGCCTCATAGCTAGTCCCACCAGTTTCAGTTACCGCCTCTTCCTCCACGACCTCTTCCACAATTTCCTCTTCTACAACCTCATCTACCACTTCTCCTTCTTCCTCAATAACCTCCTCTTCACGTGCGCCATCCTCAAGCAGGTCAAAACTCAAAAGAACTTCATTAAACAAATTGCTATAAGCTAGCTCAAAATCCTCCTGGTTTTTAAGGTGCATAATCATATAAACCTTTTCGCCACCATCTACGTAATAAAGAAGTGAATTCTCGTCTTCGACCTTAATTGCCTCGATTTTATCCGGACTAATCATGCTCTTAGTGTAATCAGTATCAATGTTTTGGTAGGCGAGTACCCATTCTTCTAATTCAAGGTCTTCCTTGTTCATTAATGTGCTTACTTGAATTAAATCAGTTTCCACTAAATCTTCGGAATCTTCAGGTTGAGGGGCAGTGAATTCCACGGCTGAAGTGTGCTCTTCGATTTCCCAATCAGATTGATATCCAATCGCAAAACCAAGACTTTCATTAGTATAAGTCTCCATATTAATTTCAATTGTTTCTTCTTCTTCCTCTACTTCCAAAACCTCCAGACGTTCAATTGCTAAAACCGGCTTGTCATCCTCGTCTTCTCCAGGAATAACTAGACCTCCAACTTCAACTTTCATGTTTAGATACTCTTCGCCCCATAAGTTGTAAAAATTACTATACACATACAACACCTCACCATCATCAAGACGCAATAAATGCGTTGCATCGGGATTAAACTTAACAGTCCCAAGTGATTGCAGTAATCCTTCATAAGTCATGAATTCATACGAAATATCTACATCCTCAACATCATTTGAAAGCGGCAAGCAGCCACCAATCAACATGTAACCAATTACGAGGGTCACAACGGTAATAAGCGATTTAATTTTCATGAGAGTAAGTTAAGTTTAAAAAAGTTCAGCCGGAGCCTCGAGACCGAGGTGCTGATAACCACGCGATGTTACTAATCGACCACGCGGCGTACGTTCAATAAATCCTTGTTTAAGGAGATAAGGTTCATAAATATCTTCAATTGTGGGGGCTTCTTCGTGTATAGCTGCTGACAAAGTGGAAAGTCCCACCGGTTTTCCCTGAAATTTGTCTATCATTGTGTTTAATAGGCGACGATCCATTTCATCCAAGCCTTTTTCATCAATTCCCATCTTGGTCAAAGCCTCCCTTACTAACGGAAGCTGTATTGTTTCTTGATCATTAACCGTAGCAAAATCACGCATGCGCCGTAATAATCTATTTGCAATACGTGGTGTTTGCCGCGCTGAAAGAGATAGGCGAGTGGCCGCTTCGGAATCAATCGAAGTATCCAAAATCTTAGCCGAGCGCTCAATAACCTGTTGAATTTCAGGATGAGAATAAAAATCTAATCTAAAAACATGGCCAAAACGGTCACGCAACGGTGATGAAATCAAACTCATTTTAGTTGTTGCTCCAACCAAGGTGAAATGGGGGAGTGCTAGTCGCATTGAACGAGCCGAAGCTCCTTTTCCAAGTACAATATCAATCGCAAAATCCTCCATAGCAGTATACAAAGTCTCTTCAACTACTGGTTTAAGCCGATGAATTTCATCAATAAAAAGCAAGTCTCCATCCTGCAAGTTTGTAATTATAGCCGCAATATCACCTGGGCGCTCTAAGGCCGGGCCAGATGTTACGCGGATATTAGCTTTCATTTCGCGGGCAATAATATGCGCTAGGGTAGTCTTGCCAAGACCAGGCGGCCCATGAATCAAAACATGTTCTAGCGGTTCTTCTCGTTTTTTGGAAGCCTCCATAAAAACAGACAAATTCTTTTTAATTTCAGTCTGTCCTACGTATTCGTCAAGAAGTTCTGGGCGCAGCTTGTTTTCCTGTTTCTCTTCTGGATCCTGGAGCACTATTCCAGACAAGTCGCGCTCTGGAATTTCTTCGGATTCAAGAGATGTGTTGGCAGAATGGATAACCATACGATACAATCTAGACGTTTTAACGGTAAGAACATACCGCAAATCGTTTTATTCCACCACCAAATTTGCTTGTCACTTAAACATAAATGCCTCGTAAACCCTCTCCGAAAAAAGCAAAGAAGGCTAAAAAAATAATTGATTGGAATCCTCCTCCTTGGACGCTTTCAGATACAATTCAATTATTCATGTTAACCGTGGCTTTGATGACCATGGTTTTAACCGTGGAAGATATAATTTTTGGAGAAAAGGGAACTCTTGCCCATTGGCCGGAACCCACTATTACTGGGATTCTCTATGCCATGCAAACCATGACTCTGCTTGGGCCGCTTTATATTTTCACGCGGCTTAAACACAACACCGAATGGAAATTATTTGGATTCCGCCGTGTTAAACCTCGTCAGGTAATGGTGAAAATCGCTCAGGGTTATTTGTTCTATTACCTAGCTTCGGCTATTTTCTTGCAGATTAAAATGAGTTTTCAGACTGAAATTCCAGGTTATGGTGAGCAAGCTTCACATATTCCTCTTTTTGGAGGGACCGACGCTGGCGTTATCCTAGGTGGTGTGATTATTGTGTTTATTGCTCCCATTGTAGAGGAACTTTTTTTCCGTGGTTATGTACATCAGGTCCTCAAAAAATACACCAACACTGTTCTTGCTTCAACCGGTTCAGCTTTTATCTTCACCTTGTTTCACTTTGAATTTCAAGTTTTTATCCCAATTTTCATTCTTGGTCTGGTTTTGAGTTGGATGTATGAAAAAACAAACTCCCTTTGGACACCAATTTCTTTCCATATATTAAATAATGGATTTGCGTTTTTGATCGAAGTCGCTATCTTTTACGAGTGGATTAGCGCCATATAGCGTCACAAAATGCGCCCCGGTAGCTCAGTTGGATAGAGCGGCGGCCTTCTAAGCCG
>CAXCBS010000048.1:0-8843 GCA_963980845.1 uncultured Candidatus Peregrinibacteria bacterium
AGTGCCGGCAGATAAAATTGAGGCTTTTCCTATGAAGGATTTCCCTTTGCACAGAGCACGTCGAAATGTTTTGGATTTTGTGGGTGATTTTGGCGCTCGTCATGATTTAAAATCTGACTGGGTGCATCAAGTTTTTTTACGCCTTTTTAAAGAGCAGTGTGAAAAAGTTTTTAATGGGATTCCTCGTGATGTTTGGGGAGAATTTGTGAAAAATATTTTGTCGATTGTGAGGGAATATCGGCACGGCATGCACGATGATTTAGCTATTGAATTGGAGCGGAGACTTGTTGGATCTCGGGTGTAAGGGTGTAGGGTGACGCTTAATTGACTTATTTCTTGTTTTGTGTTAAAGTTTAATTGTAATAAACTAAAATTTAACCTTCATTACTATGTCTTTTGCTCCGAATCAAGAGCCGCCTGAGGCTCCGAATCAAGGTTTGCCGCCAGTTTTGCCGCCAGACCTTCTAAAACTTCCTAATTTTGAAGATGTTTTCGATGATCCTTTTGGAATTCAAGAGGCTCTTTCTCCAGATGAATCTCATTTTAGAACCGATGTTTTAAATACTGCTTTGATGGTAGAAAAGCTAAAATCTACTGAAATAGTTCAGGGATTAGTGGATGGATGGAATAAATTTCCGCTAGAAAAACAGATTGAAATGGTGCAAATTGTGCTTGGATCGCCTTCTGCTACTGAAGATGTGCCGATTAGATATCCAATCGGATTACCAAAACTGGCTGAGAAAGCTATTTTTGCGAGTTTTCTTTATCATGGGATTGTGCAGTTTAATTTAGATCAAGCTTCGGAAGAGCAAAATGCAAAAGCAATTGAATTTGCTAGAGAACAAAAAGGTGATGAAGCTTATGAACCCTCTGAAACAGAGATGAAGTTTTATTTGAATGAAGTTTTGATAAAAGATGTTTTAACCGATTTGCATGCCCAGAGAAGAGGAATGGCAAGAACAATGTTACGAGTGGCCGGTTGGGCTGATGTACGTATTGAAATTGCAGATGAGTTAGTTAAAGTGGGTGAAAAACATGTTGATTATGCAACTGGGGTTATTGATGAGGTCCGTTTTATTCAAACAAGCCCAGAAGAAAAATATCAACAAACCCATGAAAAAGTGGCAAGTACTCCAAATTGGTTTCCATATGTGGATGCTGAGCATGCTTTAGATTCTGTCGCTAGATTCAAAGAGGTTTTGCCGGAAGTTTTTCCTCCAGAAGATAAGCCTGGAACTATTTAAATTAATTAAATTTAACCAAAATTATTATGGGTGATGGAAAACCAGCCCAGGATGCGGATGAAGCTATCCCAAATCCTGAAGAATCTGCTTCAGTGGAAGAAGTTCCTTCTGCTGAATCTCCAGCTGATTATGTTGAGGGTGAGGAAGATGTCCCTGAAGGGGATGGTGAAGTCCCTGATGAGATGGATAGAATTCATGATAAGGCTAAAGAGGTAGTAGATAAGCCGCCTTTAGAAAATGCTATGAAAGTAACTCCGTTTGTTAATCATTTAGAAGCGGATTCGGGAGTTGCTGGTGAGTTTATTAGAGCGAGAAAGGCGGAATGGGATGGGATGAGTCTTTATCAACAAAAAGATAAACTTAGATTACATCGTGGTGTTTGTGGAGAAATTCTTGCATTTTTAGCTTCTAGTTCTATTGTGACAAAACTTCCATATGCATGGGGAGATATTCAAGAAAGTATGTATGCGACTTTGTTATATTGTGGAATGACTGAATTTAAATTGGATGAAGTTCCTCAAGAAGAATGGGATGCGTTGCGTAAGCAAGTTTCTAAAGAAGAAGGGCGAATTATAGGAGAAGAAGAGCTTAGATTTCTTATGAATGAAAAAATGATTGAAGAAGGGCCTTATAAAAAAGATAAGGGTCGTGAATTTGGAGCGAATGTTCTTTTGACAATTGGAGGCTGGCTAGCTAAGGCGGACCCGCAAACATTGGCTTTGTTAGCAATGGCTAAGCCAGTTTTGGCTGGAAAAGCTTACAGTCGAGATGTCGCGACAGAGGTTCGTCATATTAGAAAAGATCCAGCTAAGAAATATGAAGATGCTCGTGAAGTTATGACTGCTCGCACAGAAAAAGTTGCTGCTTAAGGGTAAGGACCTCTTTTTTCAAAAAGTTTAGAGGCCTTATAGATTCAGAGGAAGCGTCGTGCTATAATGCCGGCGCTTCTTTTAAACTCTAAAAACATGGATCTCTCGATAACTTTCGCCAATGTTCACTTTCCAAATCCGGTTGTTTTGGCATCTGGGGTTTTGGGGGTTACCGGAAATTCGCTTAAGTATGTTATTGAAAATGGAGCTGGTGGCGTGACCACTAAATCTATTTGGCTCGAAGAACATTTAGGTCATCCAAATCCAACGATGATGGGGAATGAGCATTTTTTTGTGAATGCGGTTGGGTTGCCGGATGCGGGGATTGATAAGGCGCACGAAGAGATTGGAAAATATATGAATTGGCACGATAGTCAGGGATTAAAGGCGCCACTTATTGCTAGTATTGTGGCTGGAAAGGTGTCTGATTTTGGTGAAATTGCGGAAAAAATTGCAGAACTTAAACCTCATTTAATCGAAGTAAATATTTCTTGTCCAAATGTTGAGGATGAACTTGGAAAACCTTTTGCTTGTGATATGAATCAAGCGGCGGAGGTGACGAAGATTGTGAAAAAACGAACTAATGGTGAGTATCCGATTATCGTAAAATTATCGCCAAATGTGAACAATTTAACCGAGATTGCCAAGAGCGTGGAGGCTGCCGGAGCAGATGGGATTTGTGCTTTTAACACTTTTGGCCCCGGCATGGTTATTGATATTGATACGGCACAGCCAATCTTGGCAAACAAAGTTGGAGGAGTTTCTGGCCCAGGTTTAAAACCGCTCGTGGTAAAAGGAATTTATGACTTGTACAAGGCGGTGAAGATTCCGATTATTGGAACCGGAAGTGTTTTGACCGGGCGGGATGCGATTGAATTAATGATGGCTGGTGCGACTCTCATTGGTGTTGGAACTGCGGTTTATTATCGAGGTGATGAAGTGTTTGGAAAAATTGTGCGTGAGATGGAAGAGTGGTGCGATGAAAATGATGTTCTTGATATTTCTGAAATTGTGGGACGAACCCATCAAATTTAATATTTAGGAAATGATGATTTTGATTTTTTAGTACCGGTTGTCGTTCGCTCCAGCGGCGAACGCAACCTATGATCTCGCGTGACTGCTCTCGCTAGCGCTCGAGACCAAGCCAGTCACGTTCCGATAATTACTTCAAAACCAAAACCACCATTCCCTAATAACTAAAAAACTTAATATGCCCTGTAAATCTCGCAACGACATCCCAAAAACTGTGAAAATTTTGGACATTAAGTCTGAAAACCCGTTTGTAAAAACTTTTACTTTGGATATTTCGGTGGGGGCTGTTCCGGGACAGTTTGTAATGATTTGGATTCCGCGTTTAAATGAAAAACCTTTTTCAGTCGCTTTTGATGATGGTAAGGAATTACAGATTGCAATTGCGGCAGTTGGAGAGTTTTCAAATGCTATGCACGACCTCAAAGTTGGAGATAAAGTTGGAGTTCGTGGGCCGTATGGAAAACCTTTTGAATACGAAGATGGCGAACATTTGGCCGTAATTGGTGGAGGTTATGGGGCGGCGCCATTATATTTTCTTGCATATGAGGCGGTTGCTCGTGGGTGCAAAGTAGAGTTTGTGGTTGGAGCGCGTAATTCGGGGAATTTGTTGTTTTTGGATCGAGCTGAAATGCTAGCGAACACGAATGTGCATGTGGCGACCGATGATGGTAGTGAAGGTTATAAGGGATACAATGTTCCGTTGCTTGAAAAATTAATGGAAGAGGGGCTCAAGGTTGATCGAATGTTAACTGTCGGACCAGAAATGATGATGATAGCAGTGTCGGATTTAGCCTTAAAACACGACATTCCATGCCAAGTGAGTGTGGAGCGGTATATGAAATGTGGATTTGGTGTTTGTGGACAGTGCGCAATAGATGACAGCGGTATGCCGACCTGTTTAAAAGGCCCGGTTATGGATCATAAGCTGGCTCGTGAACAGGCTGAGTTTGGTTCGTACCATCGGGATAGGGTGGGGAGGAAACAGGAGTGGTAACTAAAAAGACCCCACTTTTTACAAGGATTGTGAATTTGACATATAAAGTAGCATAAAACTTTTAATCAAGCCCAACCTGAAAATTTGTGCACGTGCACAAATCCCAACCTGTTAAATTACACCACAAAAGATTGTTACCCTTTATGGGAATTAGGGCCAGATAGTCAAATTCACGTGCGTCATAAAAGGTTTGCAAAAAAACTGGGGTCTTTTTAGTCAACAAGGGTTGACAATGCGTAGATAATTGGTATAGTTTTTTCCTGAATAAAATAATTAGTCTCCCCCCCGACCTATATTTTAAAACTCAATTTCTTTATGGATTCATTAGATCAACGTGGGCCAGATACTGACGATGAAACTTTTACTCGTTTTAAATTTAAGGAAGGAATGGCTAGAAGTAATGCAAATTTTAGTGAAGAACAAGGCGAACGCCAAAATGAACCAGGAAGCTTGGAAGAGCGCAAGGCGGTTGTTTGGAAAGTGTTTGAAGAAATTGGTCGCTTGATGAAGTATCCTCAATTTAGTATTGAAAGTGATAGGTCGTTAGTTTTAATTTGGGAGAAGGCGATGTTTGAAAGCGGGTTGGTGTTAGGGGGAAATCCTGATGTGTTGGCTGATTATATTCGACAGGCGGTTGTTTTGGCTGAAAAAGGAAATATGGGGGTGTCAGAAGATCAATTAGAAGCTTTTTTGCAAAGTGAAGAGGCGACTGCGCAGCCTAAGAATTTAGCATTGTATGAGTTTTTGAATTATACAGTAGCAAAAGCTTATACCTGGAATAGAGAAGTACATGCTGAACATGAGTTAGATAATTTACCTCATGGGGAAGGAAGAGAAAATTTATATACAGAATTTGCTGCGAATGCGGTTCCGTTTGATCGCGGAGTTGGGAAAGATCTTAATGAGCAATATGAGTATGGCGCGCGGATGACAGAATTAATAGAAAGAGTTGTGGAATATGGAGAAGCTGAAGCAAGGGCTTGCGTTAAGCGAGTATTAGAAGAAGGTTTGGTGCGAGTGGCTCGAAAATATTTAGTAGGTACAGCGGTGGATTATCAGGCTCCTAGTAATGATGTTGCTCAGCAAGGTGACCGCCGAGCGATGGATCAAGCTTTGACTTGGCTTTTGACTAGTTCGGACAACGTGGCGGAAATTTATGAGATGGCGCGTGGTAGTGATTTTGTTTTGGAAATGGCGCAAGTTGGACCACGTTTTTTAGAAGATCCGTTTTTGATGGAAAGGATAATTGAGTCTGTGTTACAAGAAAGGCAAACAGGGAAGGCTCGGCCTTTTAGTGACGTGGAGCATGCTTTGCTTGCCTTGCTTAAGGATATTATCAAAAAAGCTGGTCAGTTAGGCTAATTCTCGCTATCATCTTGGCGAATTATTAACCTAAAAAATATGATAGATTTTTCTCGCACGATTGCAGAACGGTTGCTGGCTATTTTTGCTGTGAAGGTAAAAATGGATCCACCTTTTAATTGGACTTCTGGTATTCAGTCTCCTGTTTACTGTGATAATCGTCGTTTGATTTCGTATCCTGAGCATCGTAAGGCAGTGGTGATGGCTTGGAAAGAATTGATTGAGAAGAGAGTTTATAAGGGTGAAATGGAAATGCCTGATGTTCTTGGTGGGACTGCGACTGCCGCAATTCCGTGGGCCGCATTTTTGGCTTATGAAATGAATTTACCAATGGTTTATATTCGTCCGCAAAAAAAAGAGCACGGGGCTGGTAAGCAAATTGAAGGAGATTTGCAGCCAGGACAAAAAGTTTTGATTGTCGAGGATTTGATTTCAACTGGCGGGAGTAGTGTGGCCGCGGCTAAGGCGGTGCGCGAGGAAGGTAAGTGCGAGGTGACTGATATTTTTGCCATTGTTTCGTGGGAGCTTGCCAAGGCTGAGGCACTTTTTGCCGATGCAGGACTTCGACTTACTAATTTAACAGGTTTCACGGCTTTGATTAGTTTGGCGGCTGAAAATGGTGCAATCAAAGCGGAAGATGAAGCGGTGGTAATGGAATTTAAAAAAGATCCGCCAACTTGGGCCGATCGTGTGGGGCTTTAAATCTTTAATTAAAAATTATGAATCAAGAAGTTGATATTTCACTCTCTGCTGCTCCGATAAAAAAAGGACATTTTGGCGATCGTTTGATTGCTGCAATTAAGGAAAAAGGAAACTGTGTGTGTGTGGGATTAGATCCGCGGCTGGAACAAATTCCAGAGTTTATTAAGAAAAAACAAATTAAAGAATATGAAGAAACTTTTGAGGCGGCGGCGCATTCTTTTCTTGAGTTTAATATAGGAATTATTGATGCGGTGCATGAAATTGTGCCGGTGGTTAAGCCTCAGATCGCTTTTTATGAGCAGTATGGGTTTGCTGGAATGTGGGCTTATGAAGAAACCTGTAAATATGCGCAGGAGAAAGGACTTATTGTGATTGCAGATGCAAAACGCAACGATATTGGGTCTACGGCCGAGGGGTATGCGAATGCTTTTTTGGGCGAGGTGGATTTGTTTGGAGAACAGGTGCCAAGTTTGGATGCGGATGCACTGACAGTAACTCCGTATCTTGGTTACGATGGGATTAAACCGTTTGTAAAAGCGTGTGATGAGTTTGGAAAAGGAATTTTTGTCTTGGTTAAAACTTCGAACCCTTCTTCTGGAGATTTGCAGGATCAGATGGTTAAAGAGGGGCAGATGAGTAACTATGCACTGATTTCTCATTTAGTAGAAAGTTGGGGTTCTGACTCGGTCGGAGAATCAAATTACAGCTCGGTTGGCGCTGTGGTTGGGGCGACTCATCCTAAGCAGGCGGCTGAGATTCGAGCAATATTGCCACGAACAATTTTCTTGGTTCCAGGTTATGGGGCGCAAGGAGGCGGAGCCGAAGATGTTCGTCCTTGTTTTAATGAAGATGGACTTGGAGCGATTGTAAATTCTTCTCGAGGAATTATTTTTGCAGGTTCAGATCATGGGTATGCCGAGGCTTCCCGGACAGCCGCCTTGGAGATGATCGCTGATTTAAAAATCATTTTTTAGGATTATCAGGTTAGCAGGGGTTGACATTCTCCCCTTTTTTGGTATTGTTTATTCTTATAATTAATCCTTTCTAATGGATGAGGGCGTAAAACCTACGGATCCTCAAACTATTATAGATGGTTTTGCTGGAGAAACTGCAATTTATTTCGCCGAAGATGATGTGGCAATAGGGAAGGTGTTTATAGAACTTATTAGTGAAGTATTTAGAGATCGTATTTCCAAAATTGTGTGGATTCAAACAAGAAATGATATTTGTTTAAAGTTAGATGATGAGGATGCGAATGTATGGATTACAGATTTAAATTTTCCTGACGGGGCCTTGGATGTTGAAAGTATGGGAGAGGCTTTGTTAGCTCGAACTGAACGTACGGGGTTGATTTTGACGAGTGGATATCCTGATAAGATAGCTCAAGCTCAAAAGTCGATTGGGGAAAAAAATGGGAAAGGCAGATTAAGGGCGGAATACCTGGTAAAGGCTTTTGGGTTGGATGTTTTTTGTTTAGCTTTGACTAGAGTTTTGGATCATATAGATGGCAAAGAAGTTGTTGAGGCTCTTGATGTTGTTGAGTTGCCAGAAGCTGAAAGTTTGGAAAAGGTTCCTGATTTATTTGAGCTTGTTAAAACTTTGAAAGAAGAATTGGAGTATTTATTGGATGTTGCATGTCGTGGTTCTTATGCGGCATTTAAAGTGGTTTGGAATGAGCTTTTCCCTAGGGGTGAAGGGAGTAAAATGGAAGTATTCAAACAAGTTTTGGATGAGATTGACGGGGCTAGTTTTGTTTTGAGAATTTGTGTTCATGATGTGAATAATGTTCTTCATCGGTGGAATGGAGGTGGTCCGACTCCTGAACAATGGGAGAAGGCTCAGCTTGAATTGAAGGCGCTTATTGATCGTTCTTTGAAGCCTTTTGCGGAGTATGTTGAAGATCCAAACATGGAGTTTCCTTTTTGGAGAAATCAAGATGTTGGCACTGTTTTAAAACATTTGAAGTCTGAGTTTTCTGATGTTGAGTGTGAAGTAGATGAGAATGTGGCGGTTTTTTGTCCGGCAGGATCTTTGTGGAGTATGATTAGAACTTTTTCTTCTAATTTTAATAAGTTGAAAAGGCGATATTCCTTGGAGGGTGATTTATCTTTGCGCATTACGCGTGAGAATAATGAGTTAGTATTTGTTATGGAGGATTCTTTACGAGAATTTGATGAGGATCAACTTAAATTGTTGTTTGATCAGGGTATTAGAAGTGACATGCCTGGTGCGGATATGGGTACTGGATTGTCTAGCACAGCGGAATTGGCAGAACTTTCAGGAGGTTCAATTACCTCTTATCATTTTCGTTCCGAGCGGGGAATTTGGGTGCAAAAATCGCCTGGTGGACAGCCGCAAGAGCTTGTCCCACATCAGGTGCCAATGGCGCCGGCTGGAACAACTAAGTTTTTTGAGCTTAGGCTTTCGATAGCAGCGCAAGAATAGCCGTGGCGGCTTGGTCGCGATATTGTTGATTAACGCTTGGTCTAATAGCGGTGATGCCTAGGGCTATTTTTAGGTGAAGCGGGCGCATTCCTAGTAATTCTGCCATTTTTTGAATAGCAAAGTTAAATGGACCAGAATTAGTAGGTAATGAAATGCCGGGGTTAAGAATCCCTTTTCGGCTGACTTCCGAAGAAT
>CAXCBS010000049.1:0-8798 GCA_963980845.1 uncultured Candidatus Peregrinibacteria bacterium
TTGGTCTTTTCATGCCTTTTTTATACATCATCTGGATCGAGCGGGCCATCGTCGTTGGCAATGGGGCCGTAATAATTGTCGACCTCGGCTCGTTGCTGCTCGAGATCTAAGATGTATTCCATATCTTGCGGCAAACTTAACTGAAAACTGCCGCTAGGTAGCGGCTCAGTTCCTTGAACAGCCTTAGCCAAGGCATCCAATTCTGGTAAGCGTCGCCAAGCACCACGGGGATGTTCCGTGGTTGTAGGAATAGAGCCTAAATGTTTGGGGTGGGGTTTCATGAACCAAATATATCCCCAATTGCGCCGCCAATCAAATGCGTTGTAACAATTACTGTAATTGTAATCACCAGATGTTCCAGAATAACGTGCAACGCTTTTTCTTTGTGCTCACGGGCCAAAAAATAACTAATAATCGCAATCGCAGAAATTCCCCACAAAATACTGACTAAAATCGCGTTATCGAGTGTAAGGAGGAGGACTGGAATAATAAAAGTTAAAGCAAAAACAAGCTTAGCTAAAAAAGTTGCAATCGTCGCTTCCCAAACCTGTTTCGGCGTGTTTTTACGGTCTGATTCTTCGGAAATATGCATGCCCATGGCATCGGAAAGAGAGTCGGCAACAGCAATGGTCAAAATGCCTCCAATCACCACAGTCTGTGAGTGAGTCGTTGCATAAAGCCCGACCATTAAACCCAGAGTGGTAATGATTCCGGAGGTGAGCCCAAAACTAAATCCTTTTTTGATGGAGGTTTTCATGTGGGGGCATTTTAGCACAGTTTTGCTTATACTTTGCCGCTGAGCTCAGCCCTAGAATGCCTGAAAGCCGTTGCGCCCTTAAGCAATAAATGCTATAATAATAAGAATTATTCTTAAAACTATTCAAAAATGCCTAATGAAAAACTACCAAGCGGCCCAACGGAAGAAGTTGAGTCTAATGAAATTTCAATTCAAACTATAGAAAACATGTGTGGGGTTGCAGGGGTGGCCATAGTTTCGATAGAAAAGTGGAGAAATAATAAGGATCCTATTACCGTATCTACTGAGGCTGATACTTATAATTTCGCAGCTAACTCAACAAGCGTTCCTGGATTCTACAACACTACAATTGATATTGATAAGGGTGATAAAAAATTGAGAATTAAAACTACCCTCATACTCTCAGAGGAGGAAGGAGGTACGCCGAACCAGTCCATTAATATGTACTTGATAGAAGATGGCAATGAACAATTAGTAGCATATGCTTCTTATAACGACGGAGAGCTGAGTAGTAAAGAAAGTGATTTACTTGAAAAAAAATTGCAAGACTTACTGTCGGGAGTTCTAAAACCGCACATAGACGCATTGGAACTAGAAGCTCAACGTGAACTAGAAGCTCAACGAAAAGAAGAAGAGCAAGCATTGCTTGCAAGACAAAAAGAACTAGAAGCTCAAAGAGAAGAAGAACAAAGAGCGGAAGCGGAGGAAGCACAGCGTGAAGCAGAAGACCTCCAAAGATTACATGAAGAAGCATCAGCTCTAGAGGAACAAGTCAGAGAAGCTGCATCTACAGCCGAAAGGCAAGCTGAGGCTGAAAGGCAAGCTGAGGCCGAAAGAACGTCTCAAACAGTTGATGATTTCTAAAACATGAATTCGAATAATACAATTCAGAAACTAGAGAAGGAATTGTTAGACATGCAAGCTGAAGAAGCAAAACTTGAAGAAACAAAACCAAAACCTTCAGGCTTTGCAAAAGCCCTAGAACAAAAAAATAATCTTATTAAAAAAGTTGAAAACTTTTAATGTCCTGTTAAAAAGTTCTGACGAAGAGTCTTGTATACGATTTTTTTAATTTGGGGGAGAAATTTCAATCTCGGCCCGCTTAAAAAAATCATCAAACAAAGTTCTTACACGATCGTTTTGAAACTTGACTTTCCACTGTCCCCATTTCAGATCTATTGAATTTCTTTAATTTACCCAAAAACTCCTTCCTTTCCTGTGGAGGTATTTTTAAAATCGCATCTGATATTCCCCTTTTTTCTTCCTCAAAAACTGATACCAAATAATCCAAAACCTCTTCTGGCATTGTGTCATCTGCCATCGCAATTAATTCTTCCTTTTGATCCGACTTAAGGAAAACTGACTTTTTAATTAAATCAATGACTTGCTTTTGTTTTGGCATTTTTTGTATTTTTAATCATATTATTATACTAAAAAATCACCTTTTTTTCAAGTGTTCTCCTAGATCAAAATAACTACGCCTTTTTGGGCGTGCTGTTTATTTTTATAAAATGGCGGAGAGACAGGGATTCGAACCCTGGAGGAGCTTGCACCCCTGACAGTTTTCAAGACTGTTCCATTCAACCGCTCTGGCATCTCTCCGCGGTTTGCGCCTTTAAGGGGCACGGAACGCATTGTATATCATTTTTTAAAAAATGGGGAGAGTTTTATTGACATGTTTTTTATTTATGTTAAATTTTTAGACCTTATTCACCCCAATGAATTCTAAAATCCAAACCCCAAGTAAATTTGAAGAAGCTGCTTACGATCGCTGGGCAAAAGCTTTAATTTCAAAAAAATTTGGATCGCAAGACCCCAAATTGGTAGAAATGTTAAAACTTTTTCTTCCCCATAATTCTGAAACACGCATCTCCGCCGAAGCTTTTGATCCTATTGCCATCCCCTCAGAAACTACTGCCGTTCGTGCTGTATCTACTTTTAGATATGATTTACGTCGTCGTTTTGAGCATATTTTCCCTGGAGTCCTAGGGATTGATAAAACTCGCCCCCAACAATATTATATTCTTTCTGAAGCAACGGCAGATTTAATGCTGGAGCCAAGCGAGCAAATTGAAATTGTTCGCCAAGCACTTATTGATGCTTATCCAGGCCAAACAGAAATTGAAACAATTCCAGAATTCACTATTTTGGGACAAACAATATTAGTTGACCCGTCAGAATTACGCCAAGAACCAGATTTACTTGCCTCGCTGGAGCTTTCTTTTGATCATGGTAATGCCCTGCTAGAGGAACTTGAACAACAGGGCGGAACCACTTCTGAATTACGAGCACGGCTTTCTTTTCTACGCGAACTTGAAGTCTCAGTAGGCGGAACTCTTCAAAAAATTCAATCATATATGTCTTCACTTGAAGAGCAAGCCTCTCTCGAAGAAGGTGAAAGAAATATTGCAAAAATTTGGTTTGAAAAACTTTCTGAGCACCAACAAATGTCTTATCTAGAAGCAATGCTTAGAGATCATCCAGATATTTATAGTTTAAAAGCTGCTCAAGTACTGCTTTTTATTCTTGAAAATCATCTAAAAGGTGATTCAATTGTAACAACTACAGAATTAAACCCAATTGTGGCCGAACCTGACGAAGACCATCTTAATCTTCCTCAAACAACTCGCAGCTCACGTAAGAGACGGGCTGTGTCTCATTTAAACAAATTACAAGAAGGACTTTTAACTAGGGATGGTCAAAAATTTGTAATTGATTCCCCTAAGGCTGATTTACTTCTTTTTAAAATTTATGAAAAATTCCAAGGAGAACAGCCAATAGACTTAGATCAATTAAAAAACCGCTCATTAGATGATCTAAATTCAAATGAAAAAATGTGGATTATAACTTGGTTTTTACGTTCCAAAAACATTCAAGCTCCGTGGACAGCGAGAGTCATTGTCCGTCTTTTAGAAAATATAGAAGACCTTGTGGTCCCATCAACTTTTTTTGATGATCTTTTAGAGCCTTCTGAGCCAAGAGCCCCAAAACTAACAACCAATGCACGTACCAGTCGACGAGCAGAACTTCGTACTCAACTAGAAATTCTACAACCCGGAATTTTAGAGACTCAAGGGTCAAGCGGCAGGGGTCGTAAATATGCTTTTAAGGCCGTTCAAATTCTTGCTTTAAAACAAGAAATCCAAGCCTTAATAGGTCTCCCAACACCTAAACCTAAGCCTCAGCCGATAGCTAAATCTAGTGATGGGATTAGATGGAAGCCTCTACCCTCCTTAGATCAGCCTGCTTTTGTAGGAGCTAATGCTCGTTTAGATCGTGAAAAAGCTATTGAAGGACGACGAAGATCTATGACAGGAGCTAGAGTTGGCCCACAAAGCACGCTCGGAAAATATTTAAGAGCTAATGAACTAAAGGCAAAAGAGTTTGTCCCCAATGAAATGCATGCTCTAAGAGCTTTGCTTAAAGCGAAGGCTAAAGGTGTTCGCTACAGCACAACCACCACCTCTGTCCAACTTGGTCTAAACTCTCTTAAAATAAAACATCCGGAGCTAATTGTTTACGATGAAAAGACCAATTCTTACTGGTTAGTTGAGCATGCGCCGGAGTAAACCTAATTCTCAATAATCAAGTGTTACTTGCAAGTTCTATTTTTTGCTCAATTTTAACCAAGAGGCTAAGTTGAATGCATACTCATAATTTCCACCCTAGATTATTTTATGATAGAGGTGGCAAATTTAGATGTAGAAGAACCTCCTGAAGCAATTGAATTCCAAGAATGGTGGACTGTGAGGTTAATCAGGCTATTCAAGATGCAACAGATCGACTTGCGGCCACTACTGAGATTGCCCCCGAAACTCCCGGGCATTTGGTAAGCGTGCAAATTCACAAAAAAACTACCAGCCCCGAAACGCACGCTGCCCCTGAAACCTCAGCCCCGTCAGCCATAGCAACCGAAGATCTTTCTAAAATGGGAGCAATTAATTTCTTTCATGATTATTTAAGAAGAATTGCTGCTAGTGGAGCACAAATAGAAGAATGGCAAAAACAACTTAAAAATAAAGAATCTGTTGCGGCCTGGGATGTTTTAACTGGCATGCAATATTACATTTTTGCCATGGTTCGCTCCTGGCCCATCTGTAAAAAAATCCATGGGAACAAATTATCGGCTATGAAAGATTTACTTAATACGATTTTAGTTGAACTTCATAGATTTTGGCCACGCTATGATCCTCACCGCAAGGGGGCAACTATAAAATCTTTTTTAACTACCTATACCCAAACAGCGATGGGTCATGTTTCGCAAGGGCGAAATGAATTTTACCGCCGTGTAACAGATGCACACGTCACAACATCAGCGGACTATGCCATGGAGTATCATCCAGTAGAATTTTTGGCAGCCTTTGCTGCTACGGAACAAGGGAAAAAGGTAAAAATCACTCTTACTTTAAAAAGAGGTTTCCATGGAACAGAAGTTGTAACTCGGGAGTATGATTACAAAAGCGTAGAAAATGCGATTGGAAAATATAGTGCCCGCCACTCATCAGCTAGCTTAGATGACCCACTTAATGAAGAGACCGACACAACACGAGCAAATTTAATTTCTGCATCTTGTGGAATGGTGGATGGAGACAATATTCAAGAACTTCACAGAGAACCATTCCTTGAAAAATTCTGGGAAATTGCTAATGAACTTTTTGAAGAAATAATCAATGATCCGGAACGAAAACGCGGCCAAAGAGATATAGATATTGCTAAAGTTATTTTATTTGAAAGAGATGAGAAGGGTAAAAAACTAACCCTAAGTGCTGTTGGAAGAAGATTTGGACTAAGCCGTGAAAGAGTACGTCAATTAAAACTTGAAATTTCTAAAAAATTAAAAAACCGCCTTAAAGGTAACCTCACAAAACGGGAAAAAGAAATTTTGAAACTTTATTTTTTTGGGGCCTCTGATGATTTTGGAATCGAGGAGGCCATTGATTTACATAACTTAACAACTAACTAATAATTTATGAATTCACCATCACAAAGAGTGCAACTAAAACCGCATGATATTAGACAATTTTGTGGCGAAATTGTTAGGGAAAGAAGAGGGGAAATATCCAAGCAAACAACTGACATGAGAGAGCGCATAGATAAGCTATATGCCTTACTATCAAAAAACAGAGTTAGCACTTTTTTGGAAATTCACCGTTTAGATCCAATTATGTCGCGTGAGGAGGATGCAAAAAAACCTCCTTCTGCGGCGGCTCGTTCTGGAAGACGAAGATCTCTTTTAACTAAATTTGAAACCACATGGCCTGGGGCCTTAAACAAACAAGGGCATGGATATATGCTTGATCAAGACACTCAAAATAAAATGGTCCCTACTCCAGAAGAAATGGTAGAAGCGGTAAGAAGGGCTATGCACGCGGTTGCGCCAGGCCTTGATCCTAAATATTTCGATATTCCGGTTTCCGTAAATATGTTTGGGGACTCAGTGCAGATAGATTTAGAGTTACTTCAGCAAAAAGGAGCTACACAACGAATTGTGGAAGAGCGCAGTGATGCTATTGCAGCGGCGGTGCAAGGAAATGTCCCGGCTGAAATTGTTTTGGATTTTCAGGCTTTAGCAGATTATTACGATGCGGCAATTCTAGTAGCAGAGCAGCAAGCAGCAACCGCCTTATCACTTGCCCAACGCCTAAGAGCATTACGAGACGCCTTGCCCGTAGGTCCTTCAAAAATGAGATTACCAAAAATCGAACCTCCGGAGGTGGAAGAAGAGGAAAAGGAGCCTGAAGAAATTTTTGCAGCTGATATCGATTTAGAGGAAGTAAGCGAAGAGGTTGTGGCCACGGAGAATGGATTCCGAAACGCCAAAGAATCTGAACAACAAGCTTATTTAACTTCTCTTTTACAGGAGAGGTCCAAAACGGCACCAACTCGAACTATAAGAGTGTTGCAATTTATTATGCTTCGTCCTTCACATGAAGAAAAAATTAAACCAAAAGATTTTAATCCATATATTGTTGAACCGGGAACTGATCACACAACAATGAAAGGCCCGCAACTTAACGGCCCAAGAAAAAGCTCTTTGAATTCGGTTACGTCGTCCTTTCCTGATTTATTAGATCAAAGAGGGATTAAGCGTGGAACTCATTATATCGTTAACATACAAACTTTAAGCGCTATTTATCTTGGGTTTGTAACTTGGGCAGAGCAAAATTCAATTGAAATTAATACAGCAGACTTGTCTGCTGATCCAGATGCAGACTTAGATCCAGAGCCAGAGGAAGAGGTGAAAAAAGCTCCTACCGTGGAAGAGGCTGCTGCACATTTAGGATTTCGAGCACCTACAAACGGAAGAGTTAAAAGAGCTCTTCAATTATTGCTAGAATCGTATCCTGATCCTCTAGATACGACCAAAGACCTGCAAGCTAGACTTGGGGCTCAAGATTTAATGAGCGACGGTAATTGGGGTCTATATGTTTTCATGGCACGCGGAGGAGCAAACAGATTTGGGATTGCTGGCGATGTGATTCCTCCCCAATAATTCTGTTATACTCTGTCCATGCCCTTAATCACAGACCTCCACATTCATTCACGATTTTCGCGGGCCTGTAGCCGCAGTTTGGATTTGCCGCATATTGAGGCGTGGTGTCAGTTAAAAGGAATTGATTTAGTGGCTACCTCGGACTTTACGCACCCCACGTGGTTTAAGGAACTTACCGAGCAGCTTATCGAGGTGGATGAGGGCGTTTATGAGGTGCGCGACGAGTTTCGCGAAATGGCGGCGGACGTGATTGTGCCTTCGTCGTGCGTGCGGCCGGTGCGGTTTTTGTGTTCAACGGAAGTGAGCTTGATTTATAAACGTGGGGACAAGGTACGCAAGGTGCATCATGTGATTTTGGCACCGAATTTAGAGACTGTGGCGCTCATAAATGTGGAACTAGATAAACGTGGAAACATTAAGTCAGATGGTCGGCCGATTTTGGGATTGGACAGTGAGGAGTTACTCAAAATTCTGCTCGATATTTCGCCGGATATTCAAATGATTCCAGCGCATGTTTGGACCCCGTGGTTTGCGATTTTTGGGTCTAAGTCTGGGTTTGATTCAGTGGAAGAATGTTTTGGAGAGTTGTCGGATCATATTTGTGCATTGGAGACAGGGTTGTCGTCTGACCCGCTCATGAACTGGCGGCTTTCGCAGCTGGATAAGTATGTTTTGGTGTCGAGTTCGGATGCGCATTCGCCCTCTAAGCTGGGGCGCGAAGCGACCTTGTTTGATACGGAGTGCACTTACCCGGCCGTATTGAATGCTTTGCGGCACGATCATTCTAAAGTGCTTGGGACTATTGAATTTTTCCCGGAAGAAGGTAAATATCATGCGGACGGCCTTCGCGCGGAAAAATTATGTTTGGAACCTGATGAAACGCTGGCGTGTGATGGAATTTCACCGCGGACTGGTAAAAAAATCACGGTTGGGGTTTTGCATCGTGTTAATAAGTTGGCAGATCGAAAAATGGGCACGCGACCTGATAGTGCGCGTGATTTTTGGCATATTATTCCGCTCGTGGAAATTGTTTCGGAAATTCTTGGGGTAGGAGTGGCTAGCAAACGTGTGCAAAGTAGTTATTTTTCATTACTTAAAAAAATTGGGCCTGAATTTTATATTTTGAAAGATGCGCCAATTGAAGATCTTATGGCTGTTGATCCTCGTGTGGGAGAAGCAATTGCCCGTATGCGTGATGGCAAGGTAATTGTTCAGCCTGGTTATGATGGCGAGTTTGGGGTGGTTAAATTGTTTAAGCCAAATGAATTGCGTAATCATGGCAGCCAGGCGAAGCTGTTTTAAGGGGAAGTTAGTTTTGCTATACCCACGATTAAATTTGACATGTGGTTTTGGGGCAACCTAAAATCATTGTATACCTGTCAAGCTAGGCTCCTATCGCAAAAATCAAAAAATAATTCCTCTTCAAGTCTACGGTCAAATGTTGTGTGATTCGAGTAATTAAATTCTAACACTTCAAAAATCCCTCCATAATAGGAGGTTACGTTTGACATGACACGATTCCCGCAGGTTCAAATATGTCATACGAGT
>CAXCBS010000050.1:0-8797 GCA_963980845.1 uncultured Candidatus Peregrinibacteria bacterium
GCATTCCCGCAGACACTGGTGTTGGACGTGGATCTGGCACCCACATCACATCAATTTTTTGCTTAATTTTCTTTTCAATTAACTTATCCACTTTTGGCCATCTCAAAAACCGCCACATTATATGAACCAATTTGTTTGGATATTTAGTTCGCACCACTTTTACGCGTCGACCATCAAATTCCGGTAAAAATTTCTTGCAATCTTTTTTTGAATTATAAAAAAGCACATAAGTATGCTCGGAATCCACCTCAAACATTGCCTTAAGCAAATTACGGACGTAATTCTCTACTCCACTAGTACGTCCATGCATGAGAGACCGAACATCAACACCAATGCGCATAAAAATTATTTAACAATATAATCAAAAGGACCACCTTGTTCTGACAAATGACGCTTTAAATCATGTTCTGTTGTTCTGCCTAGCTCCACCACAATAATTTCATCTCCATCAGCCCCATGAATTGGCGCCACTCCTACAATTCGCTCCGCTTGGAAAGGGAAGCTAACTCTTCTTTTTAAATAATCAAATAACAAAAAGAAAAAGATCACAAACAAAAATCCAAGAAGCCCGCCAACTAACCCATTCATCAAATAATTAGGTGGCGTTTCAAATTTAGTCATCGAGGAAAGAGCCAAAACAAAATCAGTATTTGTAGCCAGACTATAATCAGTCATGTCCTCCTGCACATTATCTAAAATCGCATTTCCAGCTAACTCCAAATCCCCATCAAGAGGAACGGCAAATTCAACCAATAAATTCTGTTTTTCTTGCTTGCGAACCGAAAGCGACACATCTTGTCCCGCTGCGGCATCAATCCGCGCATCAAAAGCTGGATTTAAAAACCATCCCTGCACAGTTTCAGCAAAATGATCCACAATATTATGCCCATCACTAGTAATCATATAAACCGCGGGCACTGCATCTGGAATTTCCATCCCAAAAGTCAAAAACATCAACCCATTCTTACTCCCTTTATCAAATTGCAATGTATATCCCAACCCAAGCAAAACTGCCAAAACTGTAATCATTAAAACAGCGAGCAAGCGCCGGTAAAGGAAAATTAAAAAATCTCGTGGATCCATAGTAATTAATTATTTATTAAAAGATTGCCATTCATTCATTAAAAACTCCTCTAGTTTTGCCTTAAACACTTCTTCTTCAAACTTTGCGGCCTGGGCACGCACTCTAGTCGGATTAAACTGACGCCTTTCAAAATCACGCACTGCATTTTTGAGTCCCTCGGTTGTCTGCTCACCAAAAAACATACCTGATTCATTGTCAGCCACTGTTTCCAGGGCTCCTCCTTTTCCATAAGCAATCACCGGACAACCATAAGACATGGCCTCAAGCGGTGTAATTCCAAAATCTTCTACCTGAGGAAACAAAAAACCCTTAGCATAACGATAGTAATTTCTGAGCTCTTCTTCTGGGACCATCCCCAAAAATTCAATATTTCGATCAGCAATTTTTTTAAGTTTTTTATACTGATTCCCCACTCCAACAATTTTCAGAGGTAACTGCAATTCATTAAAAGCCTTCACAATCAAATCAAACCTCTTATAAGGAATAAGCCGACCAACCGCTAAATAATAATCTTCTCGCTCTTTTTCAGGCTCTAGATCTTCCATAGTCACTGGTGGATGAATCACTTCAGACTCACGACGATAATATTTTTTAATTCTTTCGGCCACAAAAGCAGAGTTAGCAATATAACGATCCACTCGATCAGCGGCCGCTCGATCCCAAACACGCATCTTGTTTAAAAGTCCGGGAATAACCCATCTCTTAAGCCATTTTGGCCACGGATAGTCCCTTAAATATTGTTGTGAATTATCCCACAAATATCTTGGCGGTGAATGACAGTAAGAAACATGTAAAGTATCTGGTTTAGTAATCACCCCTTTAGCACAAGAATGACTACTAGAAAGAACAATGTCATATTTACTTAAATCAAAAGACTCAAAAGCCGCTGGCATTTGCGCCAAAAAACGCTGATGATGCCTTTTCGCTCCCGGAATTTTTTGTAAAAAAGAAGGCCGAATATCCGCCCCCTCAAAAGGTTCCATATTAACCTCATTATAAAGAGAGGTATAAATTGGCGCTTCTGGGAAAATCTCGTGCATGGCCAAGATCACTCGTTCGGCTCCTCCCCAATCGGTGAGCCAATCACACACGATCGCAACTCGCGGATTTTTCATAAAAAGGGAGAGATTTAAATCTCCCTAATGATACGGAGCCAAAGCCCCTTGTGCAAGTATTATGCTGTCATAGCTGTTTTTGCTTCATCCAAAGTCACATGACAGGTGATTAACTGCGTAAGCCCAACCACATTCAAAATATCCACAATATTGTCCTGCGCCCCAGCAATCGCAATCTGGCCACCCTCGGCTGATACCTTCCCGTACCAGTCAGTTAAATAACCAATTGCTTTACTGTTTAAATATTCCAATTCTGTGAAATCAAAAATTAGAAATAGATTTTGAGGAGTTGCTTCGATAAGTTGGTAAATCACTTTGGATTGGTCATCGACATTACTTTCGTCGAGCTGTCCAGCGATTTTAACAATTTTGAGCACGCGACCGGCTTGATCAGAAGCCAGATCCTCGGTCGTGATATTGGCATAGGTCATTTTTGGGAAGGTTTAAATATTACGCAGAAGAAACAGCCGCGACCGGCGGCGCTTCGGAAGGTTTTTTATCAGAATCACGAAGATATTTCTTAACGCGAACAATTAATCCGCCTTTTTCGTGATCTTCAAAACTAATTTCATCGGTCCATTCGGCTACTATTTTAGCCAGGCCACGACCGCGCAAGCCTAAAAACTGAGTCTGCATTTTTTGCTGTTGCTCTTTAAAAATCTCTTTCATTTCCGCTGCAGTGTATTTATTCGGGCCAGTTCCACTATCAACCACACTAATTTCTAAACTCTCACCAGGCTGCCCTATAAAAGTAATCACAATTTCTTTTCCCTCAGCAGAACCATGCTCAATTGCATTATTACAAAGTTCATCTACAACAGATTGGAAACGAAACGCCCATTGATCAGAAAATCCGGTCATGTTTTTAGTCATGGTCAGCGTAAAATCACGAATTCCAGACAAAAAGTACGCATCCGTTGGCAACGTAATTGAAATTTTTACCGGTTTATCTGTTTTTGGAGGTTCCACTTAGATTAAATTTAGATTCAAGTTAAATCATATCATTATACCAATTATTTAACCTTAAGTCAAACCTAAGCTACTCCTTATTATCTTGCTGCCTTTTCGAAACCGCAAAAATCTGCAAAAAAAGCGCATGCAAAAGTAATTTATTTAACCCAAATTTTTCTCCTCTTTTCTCTATTCGGCCCAAAATATCCTTTTCACGCGTGGGATGATAGGTTTCAATTCCGGTTTTTTTCTTAACCCTTCTTACTTCCCCCACAACCTGAAAACGCTCCCCTAAGAGGTCTACAATTTCATCATCAATTTCATCAATTTTTATACGCAATTTTTCTAAATCTTCCATAAACCTACAATATCAGATAAGAAAACACTTGTAAAAACCTAAGAAAAACGGTACAGTCCAAACGCTTTTTATTTCTAGTCAGGATTCTGATCGTACTATCCTGCCCCTACTAAAAAAAGGGACCTAAGGTACGAGACGAAGAAACCTGGCGTTAACCCTAAGGATATGACAACAAGCAATTCTTACGAAAAGCTCCTTAACGAAATGCTCAAAAATGCAGTGCATTTTGGACATCGTCCGAGCAAATGGAACCCTAAAATGTCCCGATTTATTCACGGGAAACATTCTGGTGTTCACGTGTTTGATTTAAATCAAACCGCACAAAAATTACAGGAAGCTTTAGACTTCCTCAAAACTTACTCCAAAGAAGGGAAAACCATTCTTTTTGTAAGTACAAAACAGCAAGCAGTTGAAATTGTCCGCGACACTGCCGAAGGTTGCGACATGCCTTATATTACTCATAAATGGGTACCTGGGCTGCTTACCAATTTTGGCACTATTAAAGAACGTATCAAATACTTAAAAACCTTGAAATCTCAAGAGGTTTCTGGTGAATTTGAAAAATACACTAAAAAAGAGGCTCTTTATAGGCATAAAACTATTATTAAGTTACAAATTGCTCTTGGTGGTGTTCAAGAAATGAACAAAAAACCAGATGCTTTATTTGTAGTAGATGCGGTACGCGATAAAATTGCAGTTAAGGAAGCCTCTAAACTTGGCATTCCAATTGTAGCTATTACCGATTCTAACGCTGATCCAGATGGTGTCACCTATCCAATCCCAGGAAATGATGATGCTATCAAATCCATCACTTTCTTCTTAACAAAAGTTGGAGAAGCCATTGGCAAAAAGAAAACTGCTCCTGTAGCAGACAAAGCTGCCAAGCCAGACGCTGAGCCAACTCCCAAAAAGAAAGTAGTTAGCAAGGATAAATAATCCTTTAACCTCCCTCTTATTATGTTTACTGAAGAACAACAACCTCAAAATTCAGCCCCCGAGGCACCAGCGGCACCTCCTGCTCCAGAAACACCCGCAACGCCTGAAGCTCCCGCCGCGCCAGAAGCCCCAGCTGCTCCTACAGCACCCGAGGCTCCAACCAATCCTGGAGAAGCTAAAAAACCCACTTCTTCCATTCCTTCTGAAGAACGAATGTTAGCTGCTGCCGGTTATATCCCAGGCCTATTTATAGGTTCACTGGTTATGAAGCCTAAAAGCAAATTCTGTTTATTTCACGCTCAACAAGGCGCTCTACTAGCCGCATTGTGGGTTGCAACTATGTTTGTACTACTTATCATGCCAGCAATTGGGTCACTTTTCTTCCTAATTATTCTTGGTGTTACCGCTATCGGTGGTTTCCAAGCCTATTCTGGAATTGAATGGAAAATCCCAATTCTAAGCGATTTTGCAGTCAAACTAGACCTAAGCAAATTGTTTGCTGCTCCAGCACCAGCCAAACCAGCTGAGAAAAAAGAAGAAGCTGCTCCGGTAGCTTCCGAAACTCCAGCTGAAACAGCTCCGACTGCTCCAGCAGAAGCGGCCCCTGCACAAGAGACTCCAGCCGAAACAACTCCGGCTGCTCCAGAAACCCCTGAACAACCTTCTTAAATCTTAACGAATCTTAATAATCATGACTTCTCTCGCAGAAATTAAAGAGCTCCGCGAAACAACCGGGGCCTCACTCCAAGCTTGTAAAAAAGCTCTTGAAGACAATAACGGCGACCAAGAAGCCGCCATTGAACACTTGCGCAAAGTTGGCGAAGCAAAAGCGGCCAAGCGTTCTGATCGCAACACAGCTAACGGTGTCGTTGCAGCTACTAGCGAAGGCAACAAAGCAGTAATCCTCCATCTTGGATGTGAAACTGACTTTGTGGCCAAAAACCCAGATTTTGTCGAAGCTGCTGAAAATTTAGCAGCCGACTTCCTAGCTAATGGTGAAAGCTTTGATGCCGAAGCAACAGTCAACGAAATTGGACTAAAAATGGGTGAAAAAATCGCTCTTACCAGCGTTAAATATTTAGAAAACAGCACTTTTGGTGCTTATGTGCATTCCAATAAAAAAGTTGGAGCCTTAGTTGCGCTAAACGGCGGAACCGAAGAAGTGGCCAAAGACGTTGCTATGCACGCTACTGCCATGAGTCCCCTAGTTATCTCACCTGAGGAAGTGGACACTGCAGCCGTAGATAAAGAACGTGAAATTTGGACAGAGCAACTTAAAAACGAAGGTAAACCAGAAGAAATCATTGGTAAAATCCTAATAGGTAAAGAGAAAAAATTCCGTGGAGAAAACGCTTTGCTTTCCCAAACTTTTGTTAAAGACCCGGATAAAACTATCGAGCAATTCTTAGATGGTGCGAGTGTTACAGAATTTGTTCGTCTCGGCTCTTAAATATTTTTTCAACTGCTTTCTTTTGAAGTTTAACTCAATTCCCGAAGCGCTTGCTGACATCAAGCAGGGAAAATTCGTCATCGTTGTAGATGACGAGAATCGTGAAAACGAAGGAGATTTAATTATGGCCGCTGAAAAAGTAACTTCAAAAGCAATCAATTTCTTTGCCAAAGAGGGTCGCGGCTTAATCTGCATGCCAATTAGTGGTGAGATTACAGATCACTTAGAGTTGCCCCCCATGAGCATGAGTAACACTGAAAAAACTCGATGTAATTTTACTGTCTCTATTGATGCACGGGAAGGAACAACCACCGGCATCTCGGCCAAAGATCGCGCCGCAACCATCAAAACCGCTATTTCCCCTAAATGCAAACCCGTCGACTTAGTACGACCTGGGCATATTTTCCCAGTTCGAGCCGCTGATGGCGGCGTCTTGGTGCGCGCTGGACACACAGAAGCAGCCGTGGACTTAGCTCGTTTAGCCGGCCTTAAATCCGGCGGTGTAATTTGCGAAATAATCAAAGACAACGGCGAAATGGCTCGCCTCCCAGATTTACAAAAATTCGCCAAAAAGCATAAATTGAAAATAATTTCTATTGCTGATTTAATCCAATACCGTCGTTTAAACGAAAAATTAGTTGAAAAAGAAGTCGAAACCGATCTCGAAACCGAATTTGGAATGTTCAAAGTCATGGTTTTCAAAGAAAAAATCACTAACATCGAACACGTAGCTTTGATTCGCGGGAATATTAAAAAGAAAAACGTCTTAGTTAGAGTTCATTCCGAGTGTATGACTGGTGATGTTTTTGGATCGATCCACTGTGATTGCCAAGAGCAGCTCCAAGAATCCATGCGCCTAATTGCCGAAAAAGAAAATGGCGTTATTCTCTATATGCGCCAAGAAGGTCGAGGAATTGGACTCATTAACAAACTAAAAGCCTACGAACTCCAAAAAGAAGGATTAGACACTGTAGAAGCCAATGAAAAGCTTGGATTCCCAGCAGACCTGCGCCATTACGGCATCGGAGCCCAAATTTTAGCTGAATTAGGTTTAACAAGTATTCACCTCCTCACCAACAACCCCAAAAAACTAATTGGACTAGAAGGTTACGGGCTCAAAATCAACAAAAGAATCCCGGTTGAAATCAAAGCCAAAAAACGCAATCAAAAATACTTGAAGACCAAAAAGGAAAAAATGGGACACATTTTAAAAGATGTCTAAAAAACCTCACACAATTTGGTTGGATCAGGCGGCTAGGCTAGCCTGGAAGGGAGCTAGAAACGTTTTTCCAAACCCAATGGTTGGGGCAGTTTTGGTTAAAAATAATCAAATAATTAGTGAAGGATTTCACGCCCAACATGGCGAACCTCACGCTGAAATTGAAGCTATTTCAAACACAAAAGACCCAACTGGAGCAACTCTTTACGTCACTCTGGAACCTTGCTGTCACCACGGCAAAACTCCCCCCTGCACTGAAAGCATTTTAAAAGCTGGTATTAAAAAAGTTGTATACGCTTTAAAAGATCCCAATCCCAAAATTAGCGGCCAAGGAGCTGAATTTCTCAAAAAAAACGGCTTAGAGGTCGAACTAATAGCCACTCCTAAAACCGATCATCTCAACGCTATTTACCTTACAAACACACTCCAAAAACGCCCGTTCATTCATTTAAAAACCGCGCTCACTCTAGATCATAAAATCACCCTACAAAAAGGAAAAGGCACTCCCCTAACTAACCAATTAAGCAATCAAAAAACACATGAACTCCGCGCCCAGTATGACGCCATCCTAGTTGGTGTAGGCACAATCCTAGCCGATGACCCAGAACTTACTGTTCGCCACGTTCCTGGAGAAAATCCCATTCGAATTGTTTTAGACCGCCAAAACCGCGCCCCAAAATCCGCCAGAATCCGCAAGGAACCTCCCAAAACCATTATTATCCAAGATCAAGCCCCGCTCCAAGAAATCCTCGAAAATCTATTTCAAGACGGGATTTCTTCAATCTTAGTTGAGGGAGGAGCCCAAATTAGCGCCAGTTTTCTAGAGGAAAAGCTCGTAGATCGGCTTTCTCTTATCTACACTCCGAACCTTACAAAAAACCAAAATCTCCCTGAGTTTCCCATCAATAAAATCCCTGCAAATTTCTCCTCTCAAGACGCGACTTTACTTGGCCCAGACTTATGGGTGGACTTAACCTGTTAAAGGTGGTATAATAGACTGATAAAGTTATATCTCAACACCAAAACAAAAAAATGAAGTCCGTATCACTTTTAAATCGGCTACTGAATGTTGGTAAGAACGAATGGCCACGTATTGTGGTGGCCTGGAGTCTACAACTGTTTTTAAGAGCTGGATTTGTAATGGGCTGGACCGTGACCATAGCCATGTTTATTAACCGAATGGGAATTGAAACACTCCCCTATTTGTTTGTGATTAATGCGTTACTTGTGATGCTGGGAACTATTATTTTTAGTTATTTACTTAAAAAAATTCCGCACGGGTTACTCATCTTCTACACTACCCTGATGGCCATTGCCCTGCTCCTGTTATCAACCCTATTTGCCTATTCAAATGACATTGTGTTTTTCGGGATTTTAATCCTGGCACAATCAATTTTAATCGCTCAACTGCATATTTTAATATCCCTATTTACCGAAGACTTATTTTCACCACTTGAAAGCCAGCGTACGTTCCCGCTCATTGCCACCTCGGAAACAATTGGTGGTATTATCGGTGGTTTATTAGTTGGTACGCTATCTGGATTTTTGCCAGCTTATAAATTTATTTACCTGTGGATAATTTTCATCTCACTGATTATTCCAACCCTGATGACCGCTCATTCCTACAGCAAACGAACCCCCTCTATCCGCGTTCACAAACACGAAAAATCAAAACAAAAACGCG
>CAXCBS010000051.1:0-8548 GCA_963980845.1 uncultured Candidatus Peregrinibacteria bacterium
ATATCGTGATGATGGGGGAACTTTGGTTAGTTTTATTCCGACTGATGGCGCTTACGATGATTTATTAGCCATGTATCCGATGATTCCCGAAGAGGCTGCCAACAGAAATACTCCTAATAGCGATTTAGATCTAAGTGGGGGAGTGATAGCAGAGTGGCGTGGGGCCGAGGCCCAAAGAGTAAATATTAATCGCCGTATCGAAGAGTTTCGACTACTTAGGCAGTGTTTAGGATTTGAAAACGATGACGCAACCTTTCAGGCTATTGCTGAAGGCCAAGAACCTTTCCCTATGTCCTGGACCGACGGATTCATTGCCGATCCAATTGATCCAGGAGTATTTTCCGGACAGGAGTTATTTGATGGCCAAGCTATTAATATCCCACCTTTTGTTCCGCCAGAGGGAAAAACCCTGCGTTACGTTTCTTTTACTAAGAAAAAAGGTGATCACTTATCAGTTCTCCTTGAACAGGTTGTTGATCCTAAATATCACGACCAAATAGCTCGTTTAGCTGTTTTTGTGCGCTTAACCTCTGAAGGAGGGGAGTGGCGTATTCCGGCTGAATATTTAAATCCCGAGGAGCAACTTGGGATTTTGGCTCGCTCGCTTGAATTACCAGAGGCAGATCCTTCGGCTTTGTATAAAAAATATTGGGGTCGTAGAACAGGCTCTCTCCGCGGCAAAATGCTGCAGGCGCAATATGATTACCACCGCGATAATAACTATCCAATTTTTACCGAATCTAACCGAGATGAATTAATTTCTCAGCTTACAGTTGAAGGAGATGATGGAGCTCCGGCAAGTTTGGTCGACGTGACTCCTACTGATCAGGATAATTATATAATCCGTTACATTTACGAACGCGATCCTGAAAATTCTGACAAAGCAGCTTATGCTCAGGTTGAAACCCTAACTCTTCTTGATGGAATGGCCGAAGCGGTTGACCAAGCACTTCACGCTGCAGGAGTACCAGATCATCTGCAAGTTAAGGTTATTGGTACTTCTTTCTTACGTACCGCTGAATATTACGGGGCATTAAGTAGCTCGCAAACTCTGGATCAGTATTTAACTGGTCGTGCGGGACAATTAACCGCCAACATTAATGCCGCTCGAGTAAAATACGATGAAGAAGGCAATATTGAAGCTATTGGGGCGCACGGATGTGCCAATGCAGCTGACATTTCAACCACAAAAATTGCGCTTGTAGATAAAAACACCGGCACTGTTTATGTTTTACGCGAAAAAGAAAACCCCGCTCTTTTTGAAATAGCAAAAGTGGCCATGTATCAGTATTTAGCAAATCAGGAGGAGGCTGGCTTAGCCTTGGGCGCGCCAGAGGGCAATCATGTTCATATTGTGGGTGTTCGCCCTCCAGAAGAAGAGCCTTCCGAAGAAGCCAAACGAGGTAGCTTAGAGCGGCCTTAATCGCTAAACTCTAAGCATGAATTTAAATTTTATTAATGAATGCAACTTAAGATTTTCAAAAGAGTTGTTTTTAGAGGTTTTAAAAAAGGCGACTCAATTACTTGAGATTCCTGAAAAAGAGGTGGAATTAGTTTTGGTAAATGACGCGGAAATGCAGCGTATAAATTCTGAAACTCGTGGGAAAAATGTTCCTACTGATGTTTTGTCTTTTGCTAACCGCGAGATAGAAGAGGAATCAATGCGGGACTCAAACTCGCTTGGCCAGATTTTTATTTCTGTTGAAACCGCGGCCAAGAATGCGGCTGAAATGAATCAATCTCTAGAGGAAGAGATGCAGTTTTTGTTTGTGCATGGAGTATTGCATTGCGTTGGTTATGATCATCAAAATCCAGAGGAAGAAGAAAAAATGAAAGAAATGGCTTATAAAATTTTGGGGCGTAATTAAGGCACAGGCGCACTAAGCCCCCCGTCGCAATTAACGGGAGACTTGTTTCGTTTGTTCTGGTCACAGTCTAGAGGCCGCCGCCGTCGGCGTACTCGCCCGGCTCGCGGTACGGCAGGCCGGTGTCACCGGGTGGGGCCGTGTCCTCGAGCGGGATGGGCGGTAGGGTGCTGATGAACGCCTCGATCTCGGTCACGACAGCCTCGAAGGCGGCCTTCCGCTTTTCGAAGTCCTCTGGGTGCGTCAGCCCCTCCTTGGTCCGCCAGTTGAAGTTGGCCAGGGCGTGCAGGGGCACGCCGAAGGCCGAGAGCTGGACGATGGGCGGATTACGCGCGTGCTTCATTTGGTCGGGGAGCGGCATCTTGCGGGTGCGCACTTGGACCTTGTAGAAGTCCAGGAACCCATCGATCTGCGTGGTGGCCGGGGAGTTGTAGTTGCGATCGCGCATCATCACCGCGAACTCGTCCGAGGTCAGGAACCGGGACAGGAGTTCTTCGGAGAGATCCAGCGCGCGGTCATTGGCCTTCATGGTGTAGGTCTGCACCTCGTGCTGGAAGATGGTCTGATCGGTCTTCGAGAGCAGGTCCAGACCACCGGACTTGATGAACATGAAGCTGATGAAGCAGAGGGCGACCACGAGGAGCGAGCTGCTCAGATTAGGCTTGCGCCACGGACCGAACACGAACTGCCTGAGGCTGAAGTTGTTGAGACCGATGAGCAGCGCGTACTTCTTGTCGGGGCGGAACTTGGACATGGAGACTCCTTGCGGAAGTGGGGGTGGGTGAAAGAGATGTGAAAGAACAAACGCCCGGCACGTGCCAAACGCCCATCCTTCATATTGGGGGTGGGGATTTTTTGAGAAAGATAACGAACAGCAAACGGCCAAGGGCCGCTACTATACCTGAAAACAGCTAGGAGTCAATCTTAGCTAGAAATCAAAATACCACTGCGCTCCAAACCAATCGACATAATAACAGCCAAGACTGTCACAAAGTGATTCTGATGGATACATCGGGCTGCTACCAGAAGTGGCGGAACTAACTTCCGAGCCGCTAATGCTAACACTCACATATTCACAGTACCCATGATCTATATTACAGGAGTAAACGTCGCGGTAACCCTGTGGAACATCACTCGCATAATCATCATAGTAATCATATGATGAATCATCGTACGAATAGTCATCATAATAAGAATCATCATAAGAGTAGTCATCGTAATAATCGTCATAATATTCATCATAGTATTCATCGGCATCAGGTGAGCCGCAGCCGGTAAGCCCAGCAAGTAGTGACAACGCTAAGAGTCCTAGAGCGAGTTTTTTCATATTAATTTTTTTAGATATTAAGAACTTACATTACTCGAATTTTACTTAGGCATTGGTTGCTGTGTCAACCTAAGTCATGTCCGCCTCTTCCTCAAGTAAACGTTCTAATTCCTTGTAGCCTTTTTCAATATTATTATGAAGGTCTTTGGCTTTGGCTCCGTAAGCCTGCATGTTGGCATTATTTTTTTCACTGTACGCCTGGCTCAATAAGGGTGTGTTTTCTTTCTGTTCAGCTTCCATTTTTAGCAGTTTTTTTTCTAATTTAGAAATCTCGTTTTTAATTGAACGAAGTTGCTTGTTTTTTTCTTTTTTCTCCAAATAAATTTCCTTATTTGTGGAGCCTCTTTTTTTAAAAGGAGCATTGATTTCTTCTTCGACCCAACCAATGTTTTTCAAAAAATAGTCATAGTCTCTTTCTAAAACTTTCACATGGCCACCATCAAAAACAACCAAGCGAGTGGCCAGTTTAGCGATCATAGCTTCATCATGACTGACAAAAATCACAGTTCCCGGAAATTCCTCCAGCGCTTTAGTAAGGGCCACGCAAGATTCCATGTCCAAGTGATTGGTTGGCTCATCCAGGACTAGAAGATTGTTTTTAGAAAGCATAAGCTTGGCCAAGCCCACCCGACTTTTCTCGCCCCCGGAGAGGTTAGCGATTTTTTTCTTAACAGAATCCCCAGTAAATAGCAGCGATCCGCACACACTTCGCACCAGTTGTTCTCTAGAGTTAGGAAGTCTCATGAGTTCTGCAATAATTGTGTTTCGTGGGTCTAGGGAGCTGATCTGGGTAACTCCAAAATAGCCAATTTCAAGGTTATTATGAGATTTTATATTCCCCGATTGAACCTCCAAATCATTCACAAGAAGCCTGAGTAGAGTTGATTTCCCTTTCCCATTAGGACCAATAATGGCGATGCGGTCTTTGGGCCTGACCGATAGTGAAAATTTTGTAATCACCGGATTTTCCTCCTCATAAGCAAACGAAATGTTAGTGGCACTGAGCAACTGACTTCCATTGAAAACCTCAGATTTAAAATTAAAATTAATCTCTGGCAATTTAGCCAGTTTTTTATGAATTTTTTGCTTATCCAGAGACTTGATGCGTGACTGAACCAGTCCCGCTGATCGCGCCCCGGCCCGGAATTTACTAATAAATTCTTTGGTCTTGGCATCTTTTTTTTCTTGGTTGAGTCGAGTTTTTTCATGAACCTCTTCCTCACGGCGAATCTGTTCCATAAGTTTTTCTGGATCGCCCTGCATTTTGCGCATTTTCCCACGATGAATCCCAACAACCTGTTTAACCACCTTTTTCATAAAGGTTCGATCATGAGTTACGAGGATAAATGCCCCTTTCCAATTTTTTAGAAATCGTTCTAACCAGCGGAGCGATAAGATGTCTAAATAGTTGGTGGGCTCATCTAAAAGTAGAAGGTCAGCTTCGGTAACAAGAGCTTGAGCCAATCGCAGTCGGACCTGCATTCCGCTCGAAAATTCATCGGGAGCTCTTTCAAAATCCGCCTTAGTAAATCCTAGTCCCATCAGAATAGATTCAGCCTGCCATTTTTGATCATGAACCGCGGCCGGCAACGCCTGACAAACTTGTTTTAAAATAGTGGGCTCAGTGAAGTCCAAATGCTGCTCCAAACTTTGAATTCGAAAATGAGATGGCGTTTTAATCGTGCCTTCTTCGTACTGTTCCGTGCCCATCAAAATTTTCAGAAAAGTACTTTTCCCAGATCCATTTCTCCCAACCAGGCCAATTTTCTCTTTTGAGCCAATCGTTAAACTAACATCTTCAAAAAGTTCGTGATCTCCGTAGCCTTTAGATAAGTTATTGATTAAAATCATATGGATAGAGTCTAGGGGCACCGTGTTCCACAATCAAGGCCAACCTGCAAATTATGGTGTAAGATAGAGTCATGAATAATCAATCAAACGACCCATTACACGGCGTAAAACTAGTAGAAATTTTGGAATACTTAGTAGAAGAGTTGGGCTGGGAAGATCTAGGAGCCGAGATCAATATCGGTTGTTTCAATAGAAACCCCTCCATCAAATCCAGTCTCACGTTTTTGCGACGCACAACCTGGGCCCGAGAAAAGGTCGAGAACCTATATTTGAGGGTAAAACACTCAGAGTAAAATACTCTGGTCGGGGTGAGAGGTTGACAAAACGTGGTCATTCTCCTACAATTCGCTCCACCTCAGGTTATTAAATAAAAATATAACTTGTGGCGAGAAAATCCCCTGACCCAATAAATCTACTTTCGGATAGAGAAAATTTCCACGCGTCAATGCGAGGGATTATTAGGTGTGCGGATGTGCATGTGGCGGCTTTGGAGAAGGATAAAACAATGATTGAAGCAGTTTATGCTCCACTTATAGGAAGAGCTGACTTAACTGCGCAGGATCTAGTGAGTTCTTGTGGAGAATATGACGATAAATTAAGTGACCCCTGGGAACATGGAAACTATAGTCGTTTCATTAGAATGCTTTCCCCATCTGAAAAAAAGCAATGGGATGGGCTCTATAATTTTTTAGTTCACGACATTACTCATATTGAGCCTTTTCAAGTAGCAGGGCATCATAGTGTGCAAACAGCTTTTTGGAATTATAGAGGGATGGTAGCTAGGGGTGAAAGGGAAAGATCTGATAAAAAGTATCGCCAGGATATTCTTGCTCCAGAATGGCAAGATCTTTATCAGAAAGTTCTGCCTTTAATGCCAGATATAATTACTCAACTAAAATATCCCCACCAGTTTGCGAAAGCCATAGCCGAATTAAAGCTAGGGAAAAAAATAAGTGACTTAGAGAGGGTAGATGTGCAAAGAATGTTGGAAGTTATTTTGCGGACCTTACAAACACGGTTTATTTTTGATGATTATTTAGTTACTACCCCTGATAGCCGTCGTCCTGAGAGAAATGAATTAGTTATGGATTTATCACCTTCTTGCTTGGAGACTAATCCAGGGATGCTGTGGTCAATTTTATATAATTTAACAAAAAATCCTGCTAAAGAGGTAAGTTCTGAAGATAGACGATTGGCGCCGAGAGGGGCCGGAGTTATCAGAGACACTCTGAATTCAGGACATGATTTAGCTAACCGCCTAATTAGAGGCGAATTACCTGAAAAACCCATTAAAATTTATGTAAAATTAGAAGATCTAGGTGAATGTGATGCCACTATTATTCATATTATGGATTCTGGTGAAGGATTACGCGTTGATGAGATAGTGGATAGTATGAAAGCAATTGTTTCCAAAGAGCTGTTGCAGGAAGCTGATTTAAGAGTTTCTGTTAAAAGAATTCTGGCTGCTTGGGAGGATAATCCATTTGCAGTTAGAGCACTCCGAATGGGAGATGTTTATGATTTAGCAGGACTAGCTAGAGTTAGTGGGTTTGTGACAAGAGAAAGAACTAAAAGAGGCTCTTCTGGACTTGGATTGTGGGGCGCCACTTACCTAACTAAAAGAATGGGAGGAGAGATTATTTATACGAATACAAAAGATGGTGGAGCAATGTTTAGCATTATTGTGCCGAATCATTATTTCACTCATGAAGATAAATCTAAAAACCGCATGAGAGGAGAGGTGCGACAAATTAGAAAACAACTTGAAAGAGGAACTGGGTTTTTACACACGTTGCCAAGTAGAGCGGCTTAATAAAATCCCCTTTCCTAGAACTAGAAGAGGAGCCTTTTCAACCTGCAAATTATGCTGGTCGGGGTGAGAGGACTCGAACCTCCGACCTCGTGGACCCAAACCACGCGCGCTAGCCAACTGCGCCACACCCCGATATTTAACAAATCGCCGAAAGTATAGGACAAACCTGGCTGCGACTCAAGAGAATATAATTTTAGAGTTACGGGGAGGGTTATTTCTGCTCCTCAGCTTCACCACCACTCTCCGCAGCCTTCTTCGGAGTTGCCCTAGGGGCCTCTTCTGCCTCAGCAGGAGCTTCTTTTTTCTCGGGATCAGCCACAGTGTTGGCTTCAACTCGTATTCTAGGAATACTTCCTGTCATAGCCACCGCCAGAGCACCGTCATTATAAGACGGAGTTTCACCTTGAATTAGCGTTGCGGCTAGGCCCAAAGCATGGTCAGGCGTCATTCCAATAGTTATTTGAGGGTTATCACGCTCGGCACTATAAACCGGATTCACATGGTGATCATTTTCATGAACCCATAGATCTCCGGCTCCGCCTTTTAGAGCAGAATCATGTTCTTCTGGAAGTCCAGAGGCTCTTTCTTGCGGACCTTCTGCAATATAAACCCCTCCCAGCACATCTATTCCTCCCAGATCAGTATCCAATCCAATCACAACTTGCTTGCCATCAAATCCATCTGGTTCTGGGTAAACATTAATTATTCCATCTGTGAAACTAATTTCATGTGCAGTAATTTCACCTCCCTCGTATTGGTAATAAGTTAAGCTAGGATTTTCTGGATATGCGGTGACTGATTCTTTAGATTTTTGTTTGAGCACAGCGTTGATAGACGCCTCATTCCCCGCTTCTAATATTGTTGCTAAGGGTTCTTCCTGTGCAATAGCATCAATTTTATCTTGTAGCTGTTCATCGCGATTAAAAGTGCGACCTTCCGTTTCCAGCGCACTTCCTTTGTCATAATCACCTCCCTCAAATCTTGCTAAATCAGCTTCTCTTTGATCTCGGACTTCGGCCCCAGCAGATCCCTCACTAAAATCAAAATCTTCGGCAGGGAATTTTCTAACTTCTTTGGATAGGTTATTGAAAGCCCTTGCCAAAGACTTATTAGCATCACCAGATAAGCCTTTAGCCTCAAGAGTGTGACTTTTGCCGTCAGCCCCAGTAACAGAAAGCGTCAAAGTGACTTCATCCCTAATCCCTTCACCGTCTCTTGCCCCTTTTGGTCCTGTAATTTCAAGATTGTTAATTCCAAGAATATTCATGGCATTACCATTAAGTTCATCAAGGAAGCTTTCATAATCTTCTCCAGGGAAGCCTTCTTTATGGCGACCATTTTTCCAATCGGCCAAGCCAGCTTCAAGCGCTGCGCGTGAAGGGTTTTTCTTAGGATTTTCACCATTTCCTAAAAAAGGTTCTGTTAAAAATTCTTGATGTAGATCCATTACTACTTCTTCAGATTTTTTCAAACCTTCCTTAAGCGCCTTCTTCCCATTTCGGCCAATGCCGACTGCTCTAATAGATCTAGCCTGATCACCGATCATAATATTAAATGTGACTAAATACGCGGATTCTCCTTTTCCAGGATTTGCGTCCCCTTTTTCAACGGGGAATTCGTCTGCAAATTTAATTTCTCCCACTACCACTCCAGGGTAGTTTTCTTGGTAATAGGCACGTAAAGCTTCTTTGT
>CAXCBS010000052.1:0-8262 GCA_963980845.1 uncultured Candidatus Peregrinibacteria bacterium
GCAGAAGCAGAGGCCGAAGAACTTGATGAAGAAGAGACTCCTTGGGAATTTCCATCACTGGATTTACTTAGTAGTCAAAAAGAAGATGTTACTTTGAATGAGGATATTTTGAGAGAAAAAGCAGAGGCTATTAAATATAAATTAGGACAGTTTGGAATTGATGTGAAAATGCATGATGTGCATGTGGGGCCGACGGTGATTCAGTACACGTTAAAACCGGCCGAGGGTGTTAAATTATCTAAAATTACAGGTTTAAAAAGCGATTTAGCGTTGGCACTAGCTGCTAAGGCTATTCGTATTGAGGCTCCTATTCCGGGCAAAGGATTGGTTGGGATTGAGGTGCCAAACGATACGCGGGCGATTGTGCGACTGCGTGAGCTACTCGAAAGTGAAGAGTTTGAGGCTGTACAGAAAACAACTGATTCCAAGCTTCTTATTCCAGTGGGGCGAAATGTAAGTGGTGAGCCAGTGGTTGCTGATCTGGCTAAGATGCCGCATTTACTTGTAGCTGGGGCAACTGGCTCTGGTAAATCAGTGGCAACAAATGCCATGCTTTTATCGTTTTTGTATCAGAACTCTCCTAAGGATTTAAAACTGATTTTAATTGACCCAAAACAGGTTGAGCTCAGGTCTTATAATGCGATTCCGCACCTCTTAACACCGGTGATTACCGAACCAGATAAGGCGGCGATTGCGTTGCGTTGGGTGGTCGCAGAAATGAATCGTCGTTATACGGTTTGTGCGGATGCTGGTCATCGCAATATTGATGATTATAATAATGACCCTGCTTCGCCGCAGAAAATGCCTAAAATTGTGATTTTGATTGATGAGTTGGCGGATATGATGATGGCCGCGGGCAAGGAAGTAGAAGCTTCTATTTGTCGAATTGCGCAGATGGCGCGGGCCGTGGGAATTCATTTGGTGGTAGCGACACAACGTCCGTCCGTAGACGTGATTACAGGTTTGATCAAAGCTAACATCCCAGCTCGAATTGCTTTTACCGTGGCTTCGCAAATTGATTCACGCACGATTATTGATGGTGTGGGAGCAGAAGATTTGCTGGGGCAAGGTGACATGTTGTACTTGTCTGGAAGCATGGGCAAACCGTTCCGTTTGCAGGGTGTGTTTGTGTCTACGGAAGAGATTCAAAAAGTTACAAATCGCGTTAAACTAACAGGAGACGCGGATGTTATTTATAATGAAGAAGTTACGGCTCGCAAAACTGCTGGAATCAAAGTGAATGGCGTGCCAACATCTTCGGTTGTGGATTCTGATGACGAGCTTTATGAACAAGCCATTGAGTTAATCCGACGTAATCAAAAAGCCTCAGCCACAATGTTGCAGCGACATCTAAAAGTTGGTTATTCCAGGGCGGCTCGCCTGATTGATATGTTAGAAGAAAATGGGGTTGTTGGTGCGGCTAGCGGAGCTAAGCCAAGAGAAGTTTTTCTCGAGAAGGAAGTAGCGTAGCGCGAGGGGGAGGTGTCCCCCTCAAATCAGGGGTTGACAAAGATTAGTAACGATGTTATTTTGTGGGCCACTATTTCCACCACCCCCTGTAAATGCCTTTACGCATTACCCCAAAACCTGCATTGCGGAGTTTGTCTCCTGAAGAGGCTCTTTTAAATGTGTTGAGCAAAAATCTAGGTTATAAACAATTTTTTGCTGATGAATCGGCGACGAGTGCTCCGGTAGAACAAGGCGATGAGTTGATTCAGTTGGCTGGGGTGTATTTTTTTGAAGGTATTGATGTACAGAGGGATGGAGCTATTGCTATTCAGAATTTTAAAAATTGTTGTGCCGCGATAATGGGTTGGTGTTCAACTAATTATTTGGAGTCTCAAGATGCTGAGCTTTCAGAAAATCGTCAGACTCTTAAAATTATTCAAGATACTGTTATTGATACTTGGGATTCTTTTTTGCCTGGCTTAGCTAAAAAAGAGCGATTTAAACCAGAAGAAGCCTTGAAGGAATTACTAAAAGCAAATCCTTTTTATGAGCATTTTCCCCAAAGCGGTTTGAGAAGGGTTCGTCCGGAGACTGCACGTGGATTGATACCGCTTGCTGGTAAGCGTTTTTTGGAGGGAATTGAGAAGAAAGAGGATATAGTGATAGCCACGGAGAATTTTGAAAATTGTTGCACTCAATTATATGGCTTGTCTGGTTTGAATGACGTGAAAGATGCTGAGGAAATTGTAAGTGGCGCTCGTAAGGCTTTTGTAGATGAACAAAACCGTGTGTTTAAAGAATGGAAAGCAACATGTGCCCCAGAAACCACTGGCGGTTTCACTTATCAGACTCCGCAGGAGGCAAATTTAGAATTGAGTAGGATAAGGCGCCGTGCAACGTGGGCAGCAATGGCTCTTTTGATGGCGGCGTTAGCTGCTCATTACGGGTCAATAGATAATGGTTGCTGTCCACCAGACTTTTTTGATGACACTGAAGATACTTCTAATAATAAATAATTTTTACCACCCTTATTATGCCTAATAATCAACCACCTTCAGGTCCTGAGGACCCTTTTGTTCCGGCTAGTAGAGTTGCGCGTTCACCAAGGACAACGGCAGTTGAGCCGGTTGAGACCTTGGTTGAAAATCCTCTTTCAGAAGAGCAACGAAATGCTGTGAATTGGTTACAGACGGCTGTTTCTCAATTGCAGTCAGAAGAATTAGAAAGCAAATGGAAAGATATAATGGAAGGAGTTTTTTTTGAGGGTCCAAAGGACCCTTTGATGATTGAGCAAACACTTATTGTGGCGGCTGTTCAAGAATTCATTAGATTAATGGCCTTTGAATTAATGAAAAAATGTCGTGAAGAGGGAAGTGATAAAATGGCGATGACAGCTGCTTTTGAAGATTTTGGAAAAAATATTAAGGACTTGTTTAAAACTCAAGGGAATCAATCTAACCCTCATCGTCAGGTTTTAGCTGGTTCGATTCATAATATGCTTGAGGCTTATCAGTATGCTTTGGCAACAGCTTTAAATGCCCATACTGAAATAGACGATTTAACAGCTGAATCTCGGGCTGCGGCTGGAGAGTTTTGTGATGAAGGATCCTAATTTAATAACCACCCTATTTATGACTAATGATAGACGTGCAGAAATCCTTGACTGGGATGAAGCGAATCTTGATGTAATGGCAGAGCAAGGTTTTTCGGAAGGACAGATTAATGCTGTTCGAAGTATCCAAACTGATGAGACTTTTCAGAGAATAGCTTCTCCTCAAACACAAAATGCGATGAGCCGGATAGTACTTCTGATTACTTCAAATTCTCCTTTGCTACCTTTTACATCTTCTGCAGAGGGATACAAGTCACTTTCTTTGGTAACGGCTTTAATTAGACTTTATTGTGAAGATTTAGTGAATAATGTTCGCGAAAGTGAAAGCTCTACAGACTGGGAAGATGCTTATGACCGTTTTGGCGATAATATTGGAGTGTTGTATAAATTCGATTTATTGGGAGTGAATGGCCCTGATGCTTTAAGGGTAATTATGTTAAGAGAATTAATGAGAGCTTATAAATATGCCTTAAAAACAGCCTTAAGTTCTCAAGATAGAGTGGATGAGTTAAGTGCCGGATGTTTGGCTGTAACAGATTCGCTATTAAGCGCGGCGAAAATTCGTTAACTTTGCGACCGCAGCCTTAATTCCCGCAACATTTCTTATATTTTTTCCCACTGCCACACGGGCAAGGGTCGTTGCGGCCAACTTTGGTGTCTGACGGTGCTGGTGCTGCCGGGCTTTCGAGGTTTTCGATAATAGGAGCAGTTGGCATTCCCTCTGTGGGTTCATCAGCACTGACGACCGTAATGTCCTTAGGATCAACGGGTTCTTCTTTTTCTTTGGGTTCGTCGAGTGTGGAGCCGGCACTAACTTTTTGAATGCCTTCTGGTGCAGTGAAATTGCCTTGATAGGTTTCTTGTACTGGAGGAGCATCGGCATCCTGAATTGGTACTTCTACTTGTCGTGGTTTGGCGCCAAGGACGCGATCAAGTTGGCTTTTACTTAAATTGGTTTTGCCCATGTTAACTACTGGGTTGATTTGCGCTTGTTGTTCAGCGCCTTTTACGCGGACTTTGAACAAAGTGCTGACAGTTTGGGTTTGAATCATGCGGTGTAGCTCGGTAAACATTTCAAATGAGTCGTTTTTGTATTCAATAAGCGGGTTGCGTTGTCCGTAACTGCGCAGAGCTACTCTTTCTCGGAGTTGAGTTGTTTCGTTAATATGTTCCATCCATAAGGAATCCAAAACTTTGAATCCAACCGCTCTTTCAACCTGACGAGCTAAGTCTTCGGAGGGTAGGCGACGGCAGCGTTCTTCGTATTCTTCTCGCAAGAATTTTTGCGCGATTTCAACTAATTCTTCGGAGTTTTCGTGTTTAAGGAGTTCTTCTTCGGAGACACGGTTTTCAGAGTCTAAGTTGAGATTGCTAAGAGTTTCAGAGATTTCAGAATAGTCCCATTTTTCTTTTCCTTCGAGCGTGGCGTGTGACATAACAATGTCATTGGCTTCTTTATCAATTAATTCTAAAACATAATTTTTCATGTTTTCGTTTTCAAGCATTTCATTACGGCGGCGATACATGATGTCACGGTGGGTGCTGATTACATTATCGTATTCAACAAGATGTTTACGGATGTCGAAATTGCGTCCTTCAACTTTTTTCTGAGCATTTTCAACAGATTTAGAAATCATGCGATTTTCAATAGGCATGTCATCTGGGATGCCGAGTCGTTCCATAGTGGTTTTAATGCGATCAGAGCCAAATAAGCGCATCAAGTCATCCTCAAGTGACAGATAAAATTGGCTGGTTCCAGGGTCTCCTTGACGACCAGAACGACCACGGAGCTGATTATCAATACGGCGGCTTTCGCCACGTTCCGTCCCAATAATATAAAGTCCGTCTAATTCAACAACACCTTCTCCAAGTTTGATGTCGGTTCCACGACCAGCCATGTTAGTGGCAATAGTGACTCCGGCTTTTTGCCCAGCTTCAGCAATGATTTCCGCTTCACGCTGGTGGTGTTTAGCGTTTAGAACGTTATGTTTAAGGCCTTGGTCCTTGAGAAGTTTGGAAAGTAGCTCAGATTTTTCTACGGAGATGGTTCCCACGAGGACCGGTTGTCCTTTGTCGTGGAGCTCTTGTACTTTTTTGGCAATGGCCATGAATTTAGCTTGAACTGTTTTGTAAATTACATCGGGTAAATCTTCTCTGATAACAGGTTCGTGAGTGGGTACAACAAAAGTTTCTAATCCATAAATTGCGCCAAATTCTTCGGCTTCAGTTTCAGCAGTACCGGTCATCCCAGAAAGTTTGTCATAGCTGCGGAAAAAGTTCTGGAAAGTGATGGTGGCCATGGTTTTGCTTTCGCGTTTGATAGGCACTCCTTCTTTGGCTTCGATAGCTTGGTGAAGTCCGTGTCCCAGGCGGCGGCCAGGCATTAAGCGGCCAGTGAATTCATCCACAATAATTACTTGGTTGTTTTGAACAACATAATCTACGTCGCGGTTGTAGGCGTGTTTGGCGCGGAGTGCTTGCTCAATGTGATGAACTTCTTGAAATCCAGCGTCAGTGTAAATATTTTCAACATTAAGTAATCCTTCCATTTTTTTGATTCCAGGTTCGGAGAGCACGGCAATGCGCGCTTTTTCATCGACATTAAAATGAGTGTTTTCGTCGAGTTTTTCTACGAGTTTGTCGTATTTAAGGTATTTATTGGTTGAAGCTTCGTCTGGAGCAGAAATAACAAGTGGCGTTCTGGCTTCATCAATCAGGATTGAATCAACTTCATCTACAATTGCAAAAAATTGTTCGTTTTGAACTTTTTGACTTATATCGCGGGCCATATTGTCACGTAAGTAATCAAAACCAAATTCATTGTTAGTTCCATAAGTAACGTTGGCTTGATAGCCGGCTTTTCTTTCTTCTGGTTTTTGTCCGCCTCTGATCACACCAGCGGTTAAACCAAGTAAATTATAGAGTCCACCCATCCATTCAGCGTCACGTTGGGCTAGATAGTCATTTACGGTAATGATGTGGATAGTTTTTCCGGTCAGAGAATTCAAGTAAACTGGCATAATACAGGCCAAGGTTTTACCTTCACCAGTTTTCATTTCCGCGACTTTGCCTTCGTGTAATAGGATGGCGCCCATGATTTGAACGTCGTAGGGGATCATGTTCCATTCGGTTTGATGTCCACGAACTTCCCATTTTTCGCCTATTAAACTGCGACAAGCAAATTTAACCAAGGCAAAAGCTTCGGGGAGGATTTCCTCGAGAGTGGCGCCTTCAGCAAGGCGTTTTTTAAATTCTTCGCCTTTTTTTGGGATGTTTTGTTTGGTGAGTTCTTTTTGGTAGCGTTCTTCGATTTGGTTGATATGTTCAACTTGTGGCCCGAGCTTGGCGAGGGCCTTAGCATTGGGGTCACCAATGATTTTGTTAATTACTTTTGTTAAAACCATTTAAGGAGGGTAAGTTTTTAGATCGCGGCCATTTTACCCTTTAGTCAGCGCCTTTACCACCCAGAACTACAAATACTGTGCGGAACATGGTTTTTATGTCTAATAGAGGAGACCAATTTTCAATGTAGTAAGTGTCGTAGCGAACCTCTTCTTCAAAATTTAAATCAGATCGGCCGTTAACCTGGGCTAGGCCGGTAATCCCGGGTTTAATAGAAAGTACAAATTTGTGGTGTTTTTCATATTTTGCTACCTCTTCGGGAAGGTGTGGGCGAGGGCCAACGAGGCTCATATTTCCCACTAAAACATTCCATAATTGAGGGAGTTCATCCACGCTGCCGCGGCGCATGATTTTCCCGAATCGAGTAACACGCGGGTCGTTTTTAATTTTCACAAGTGGAGAGCCTTGGCGGTGGCTTTTTTCAGCTAGTTTGTTGTATCTAAGTGAATCGGTGTTGGGTTTCATGGTGCGGAACTTGTAGAACTTGAATAATCTCCCTTGTGTTCCAACCCGTTTAACAGGAGTGCCGTCATCTTTTTTACAGAATAAAATTGGGCCACGGGAATCAAGTTTTATAATGATTGAAATTAATAAAAAGAGGGGACTTAAAATAGTTAAAAGCAAGGCAGAGCCAACAATGTCAAAAATTCGTTTATAAACTTTGCCCCAACCATCTAAGGGAGTGACCTTGAGTGAAATCATGGGGAGTCCGGCAATGTTAAAAACATCAACATGTGTTTTGTGGATCTGTAAAACATCAGGCACAAAATGGTACTGGATATGATGTTCTCTACAAAAATCTACAACATGATGAGCTTCGGCCTCGGCTAGGTCGGATTTGGTTTGGATTATTTCTTCGATATGATGGCTTTTTACGATTTTCTCAAGATCGGTGATGCGACCAAGAATTCGGAGTGGGAAGCTTTTAGTTTCTTTGCCGCCTTGAGTCACGATCCCAACTAAGTGATAGGCTGGATTGTTTTTGAGTTTGGCAGTTAGTTTTTTGGTGAGAATATTTTTTCCAATAAACAAAATTCGCCTCCGTCCTATACCATATTTAGAGAGCGTTCTTTGTAAAACTCTCATAAAAATTCTCCCACTGGAAAGAAAAACCATACTTAGAATCCAGATATAACCAAGTACCAAACGTGAGAAGAAGAACTGACGAGTCACAAAATAATAGGCGATAATCAGCATAATCCAGGCCGCTACCAGTGAAATAACCTTAATAACCTCGTTACTAATTCTGGCCGTGGTTTTCATGGCATACATATGATTGAACGCAAAAACCACTACCAGCGCAAATGCTGTCCAACTGGCCATTTGCATATATTCGGGGAGCGTCGGGAAGTTGAGCAAATCAACCGGAAAATGCATGCCCGGAATAAGATCGGTTTGCTGCCTTAAGTGATAAGCAACAAACATGGCGGCCATCACCAGAGCAAAGTCGAGTGGGATACGCGCAATACCAAAAAGAATTTCAGATTTTTTCATCGGGTCCTATTGTAAAGGGGGAAAGGTAGGAGTGGCAATAGATGTGAGCTTGACGGTGCTCTAGGTAGTATAACTATTTGCGCAAATGGGATAGCTTGACTCGTATGACATAAGTGAACCTGTCGGAATTGTGTTGTGTCAAACGTAACCTCCTATTATGGAGAGATTTTTGCGGTGTTAGGATTAATTTACTCGAGTTATACAATATTTGACCGTAGACTTGAGGGAGAATTATTTTTTGATTTTTCGAATAGGAGCTTAGCTTGACAGGTATAAAATGATTTCAGGTTGCCCCAAATCCACAT